>JASFLR010000524.1:0-3470 GCA_050117995.1 Anaerolineae bacterium | reverse complement strand
GATGTCGAGTTGCCGACCACGAGTTTTTCTCCGTCGTGTACCTCCTTGATCAAGAGATCTGCGCGCAAATCGTCCAGTGTGAACGGCAGGTAGGCATCCACCATTTGGCCGGCAAGGACCTGCTCCAGGCGGTGATCCACCCGCCGCTCGCCCAGCACCACCACACGATTTTGCTGAACCATGGCCGGGGTAAAAAAGGGCAGTCCCTGGATATGATCCCAGTGAGTGTGGCTGAAAAGGAGAACGGCGATCAGCCGCTCGGTGGGGCGCCGGGCCAGGTCCAGACCCAACAGCCGGATCCCAGTGCCGGCATCAATGATGAGGACTTCGCGGTCCTCCGTCTGCAACTCAACACAGGCCGTATTGCCGCCCACGCGGACCGTATCCGGTCCGGGTACCGGTATGGAGCCCCGAACGCCCCAGAAAGTGACCTTCACTATCCATCCCCCGCCGCCAGCACGGCGCCTACGACCTCAAAGCACTATGAGCGGCCTGCCCTGACGTCTTGTTGGCGGTTTCTGCCATCCTGACCTGGTAGATCTCTAGAGCAATCACGACATAGTCGGCCAGTATGGCCAACATCAGCTCGTCGTGCTTGTCAAAGGGGGCCGGGGAGTCCTGCCTGTCCACTGAGAGCAGGCCGATAGCTCTTCCCTCTGTTCTCAATGGCACCTGCAACACAGCCTTGACCTCGTCACCTGTCTGCAGCAAGATCGTCTCGCCGGCGGCAGCCTGGAGCCTCACACAGGTGGCGTTGTCGAGTACCGGTCTGAGGCCCGGGCCCCCTGCCTGGGTACTGGCAATCATGGCGAGCGGTTCTGTCTTACCCCTGGTCGCCTCAACCTCTAGCTGTCCCGACGTCTGGTCTAACAGGGCCAGGGTGCATCTCTCAGCTCGCGTTACAAAGGCTCCGGCGTCGACGGTCCGTTGATAGAATTGTCTCAGGTCGATCCCTTCGATCAAAGTGCGGCCGATGGCAGAGAGGGTGCGAAAATGGCGCGAACAGGCATCCAGTTGCGTCTCCAGGAGAGCCTTCTCGCGGTTCAGGCGCCTGACCACAAGGGCCTTCTCCACGCTGGACAGGACTTCGTCGGTCGTGAAAGGCTTAACCAGATATCCCTGGGCGCCCAATCGCAGCGCCCGAGCCGCTGTGCCCTCCGACCCGTAGCCGGTGATCATGATGGTCGGGATCGCAATCCCTCGTTCGTTCAGTTCCTCGATGATCTTCAGGCCGGTTGTATCAGGTAGCTCCAGGTCCACCAGTATGACGTCGGGGCGGAGCTTTGTCGCCAGATCCAGTCCTTCCTCCCCGGTGCTGGCGCTGAGTGTGTGGTATCCGCTGAAGGGCAAGATGCTCTCCAGCAGGGACCTCAGCTCGGTACTGTCGTCGATGATCAGGATACGTTCTTCGGGCATCGTCAAGTACCAGTCTGCCAGGGGAGCCGTCCCACGGCTCTCCTGGCTCTCAGTTGCTGCTAGCTGGCTGCCTCCCAGCCAAATGCTGCATCCTCCTCCCGGGCCACGCGTACGCCTTCCTCCACGTTGACCCTAAGGAGTAGCAGCCCGCCGACCAGGAAAAAGATGATCAGCGAGATGATGCTCAGGCGGCTTTCGCCGGCAAGCGTGCTGACCACCCCGAAGAGCAGCGGGCCCAGGACTCCAGCGATCTTGGAACTGGTGCTGTAAAAGCCAAAGAACTCGGCGGTCTGGCTCTTTGGCACCATGGCGCCATACAGGGAGCGGCTGAGGGCTTGCGAGCCACCCTGGACGGTTCCGACCATGAAGGCTAGAATATAGAAATGGGTTGCATTTTGCATAAAGTAGCCGGCGATGGAGATAAGGGTGTACACAATGAGGGCCAATAGGATCGAGCGCTTGGCCTTCAGCCGCTTTGCCAGCGCCCCAAAGGCAAAGGAGAACGGAATCCCGACGAACTGGGTGATGATGAGGGCGATGACCATGTCGGTCAGTTCGATGCCAATCTCGTCGCCGTAGGCCGTGGCCATGGTAATTATTGTGCCGATGCCGTTGTTGTATATCCAAAAGGCAACCAGGAAGAGCAGCAGTTGCTTGTAGTTCGTCATCCTGCGGAAGGTATGGATCAGGCGCGCGAAACCTGCGCTCACAACGTTGACGGCTCTGTCCACAGTCCGCACCACCGGCGGTTCGGGCACATTGCGAAAGAGGGGGATGGAGAACAGCGCCCACCAGACGGAGACACTAAAGAAGGCTGCGCGCAGGGCAAAGCCCTCGCCAGGCATGAAGAACAGGTCTGGCTGCATATACCAAAGCATGTTGATGATGAGCAGGATGCCGCCGCCCAGATATCCAAGGGCGTAGCCGCGGGTCGATACTTGGTCGATGTCGCCCTTTTTGGCAATATGTGGCAGAAGCGATTCGTAGAACACGTTGGCACCGGAAAAGCCGACGGCGCCGATGATGTACAGGATGGAACCCAGCACGTACGAATCGTCGCCCAGCACCACGAACAGGCCGGTGCCCAGGATGCCCATGCCTGCAAAGAAGGCGAGGAACCACTTCTTACCGCCAGTGTGGTCCGAGATGGCGCCCAATACGGGAGCCAGGAGGGCGACGATGACCTGGTAGATCGAGGCCGTGTATGCCCACGCTGCGGTGGCACTTGCCTCAGTCACACCGGCGGCTACCGCTAGGCTACGATAGAAGGGTGGAAACATGGCCGCCATGATGGTGGTGGCAAAGGCCGAGTTGGCCCAGTCGTACATTGCCCACGAATTGATGATCTTGCGATAGGTGCGGTCTGCCTTGGCCGTCGCGGACATGGGCTATACTCCTTTCGGGACAGTGAGATGTGGTGGTCCAGCGGGACCATTGTAACTGAAATCGGAGAATCTGGCAAGCAGGGGAAAAACTCCCCGAGCAGGGACCGCGTCAGGGAATTCAGGTTGTGTTCAGAGTCGTTCGATGCTGCCGGCTGCTGGGGATCAAGGATTAGCAGTCGGCCCGAGGAGTTGATGCCGTTTGCCCAGATCCAGCCCGGCCCAACCGCAGACCTCAAGATCGACGCGTCCTTGTTCGTCGAACTTGATGCCCTCTGCCTCCAGCAGCGACCGCTGGATCGCTCCTCCTGGCCCGTGTGCATCTAGGGTGATGATACCCCGGGCATTGATCACCCGCTGCCAGGGCACGTCGCGCCCTTCAGGCAGACTGTGCAGAGCCCATCCGACCGTGCGCGCCCCGCGGGGCTTGCCCAATATGCGAGCTATCTGGCCGTAGGTAGCCACCTTGCCGGGCGGGATACAGCGCACGACTTGATATACTTGCTCGAAAAAGAGGCTAGTCATCTATGCCCGGTCCCTGCTGTGGTGCAGCGCCTTGTTTGAACCCCTCTATGGTCAGCCACAGCGGTCCGCGCGTCACGCGCAGGCCGTCAAGCCGGGCCCGGTCGGCCAATTCGCGGGCCTCCCGGGGTGTGTATGCCGCGTTGCGAC
>JASFLR010000523.1:0-3475 GCA_050117995.1 Anaerolineae bacterium | reverse complement strand
AAGAGGCTCTCCTTGGAAACAGCTTTTCCAGCGCTCTCATCTTCCAGAACCCGCTGCGGGTCTGCCGGAATTGGCACCATGTCACACCTACAACTGGTTGCCGAGGCTTCTCAGGGCCGGTCCCTCCGCCTCTCTTGATGAAATAGTTCTCATCCGCTCCTATTCAATTGGTCAAGGTCCGCGGCGATGGGCCTTTGATGCGCCACCGCCCCTGATTCAACCTACCGCCCGAGGCAGTGCCTCGGAATTGGCGCCGATACTACCACAGGGATTCGGATTTGTCAAAACAGGTCCTCGCCCCTCATTGCGCTCCAGCCCATAAAGTCGCCGGTGTGCGCCGTGCCGTACCGGGCGTGCATCTCGTCAATGGTGCGCTGCACTTCTTCGGTGATGGACTGGCGTCGCCTGCTGGCCTGCTGGGCTGCCAGGAGGCGATTCAAGGCAAAGAGGTACGCCTTGACGCTGGCGACAATAATGTCGGTGTCGGCACCTCGCCCCAGAAATACGCGCTCTTGAACCCGTCCTGTATCGCCCAGCAACACCTCACCCTGGATACGAACCGCGACTTTGCCCAGCGCCTCGACGCCTTCCGTCATTGCCTGCACGGAGAATTCGAGGAGCTCGTTCGGCACGCCGACAATGGCGTCGACAGCTTTGAAAGCGGCGTCCACCGGCCCGTTGCCGTAGCTGGTGGCCCACACAGGCTCATCTTCTGGTCCCTGCACGTGGACAGCGGCGACGGGAAGGGCATTGGTGCCGCAGGTAATCTGGACCTCCAACAGCTCGTAGGTTTCCTCCATATAGAGGCGTACCTCGCCGCTGACGATGGCCTCCAGGTCACGGATCTCCAGGTCTGGCTTTTTCTTGGCAACGGAGCGAAACTGCTTGTATACCTGCTCGAACTCGGCATCGTCCAATCCATAGCCCAATTCCTGCAACTGACGGCGCAGGCCATCGCGCCCGGTGAGCAATGGAATCTGGCGCCCGGTGGCGATGATGCCAACGTCGGCCGGATCTATGCTCTCGCTTTCCGTCTTTCCGCGCAGGACACCGTCCTGATACATGCCCGAGGTGTACGCAAATGCTTTGTCACCAACAATGGCCTTGTTGGGCTGTATGGACAGGCCAGTCAAGTGGCTCACCAACTGGCTGAGAGGATAGAGCAAGCGGGTGTTGAGGCCCGTCTGCAGCCCCAGGGCCTCCCCCCGGGCGTGGATGGCCATGACAACCTCTTCCTGCCGGGCATCGCCAGTTCGCTCCCCGATACCGTTGATGGCACACTCTACCTGGCGGGCGCCGTTCACCACGGCTTCCAGCGAGTTGGCCGTAGCCATGCCCAGGTCGTTGTGGCAGTGCACAGACAGTATGGCCTTGTCGATGTTGGGGACATTTTCCTGGATGCCCCGTATCAGCTTGCCCCACTCTGCAGGTACAAAGAAGCCAATGGCATCGGCGATATTGACAACGGTAGCCCCCGCATCGATGACGGCCTCCAGCACGCGGTAGAGGTAGTCCGGCTCTGCCCGGCAGGCGTCGGCTGCATAGTACTGCACGTCGTCCACAAACCGGCGCGCATAGCGCACCGCGGAGACCCCCATCTCCAGAGCGGCATCGGGTGTGGTCCCGAGCTTGCCCACGATGTAGGACTCTGATACGCCCAATCCTACCTGGATTCGGGGATGGGCAGCTCCCTTGAGGGCCGCCAAGGCAACGTCGACATCCTCCTCGCGGGCCCGGGCAAGGGCGCACACCTGGCAGCTACGCAATTGCCTGGCAAGGATCTGCACTGCCTCAAACTCTCGTGGAGAGGAGATGGGAAATCCAGCCTGGATCACGTCGACTCCCATCTGCTCCAACAGGTAGGCAATCTCGAGCCGCTCCTCGATATTCAGACCGACGCCGGGCGACTGTCCACCGCCGTACAGTGTTGCATCATAGATGGCTACTTTCTCCATCGAGCTCCTCCTTGGCTCCTGCGGGCAGCCACTTCGGAGATGGCTGCCCTGCTTGAAACGCAGGGTTGTCGAATTCCATTGTAGGTGCCCTGCCGAGAAATGTCAAGCGATAGCTCGGAAGGCCTCAGGGAACGATGCCTCCCATTGCTCACGGGTCGCT
The DNA here is from genome assembly GCA_050117995.1 of Anaerolineae bacterium. Lineage (GTDB taxonomy): Bacteria > Chloroflexota > Anaerolineae > JAAYZQ01 > JAAYZQ01 > JBFFCR01. The sequence goes on along the minus strand of JASFLR010000523.1, from coordinate 1,360 downwards.
GCCGTTCAAGAGTGCATACTCCAGGCTGTCCGCCAGGGCCTGCCAGCTAGCTTCGATGATGTTGGTCGAGCTGCCCACGGTGCTCCAGGCGCGGCGCCCATCGCTGGAGTCGATCAGCACCCGCGTCTGCGCAGCCGTGCCGGCCCCGCCGTCTAGGATGCGGACTTTGTAGTCGGTGAGACGCACATTGGACAGGTCGGGGTAGAAGGGCAGCAATGCCTTGCGCACCGCAGCGTCCAGGGCATTCACCGGGCCATTGCCGTCTGCGGCGGTATGTATGGCCTGATCGCCCACCTGCACCTTCACGGTGGCCTGGGAGGACATGCTGCCGTTCTCGCTCTCGCGGACGAGCACGTGAAAGTCGAGCAACTCAAAGGGTGCCTGGTAGCCTGGCCTGGCTCGGCGGATAAGCAGTTCCACCGAACCCTCGGCACCTTCGAACTGGAAGCCGCGGCTCTCCAGCTTTTTGATATTCCTGACGATCTGGCGACTGCGCTCCGCGCCTGCCGACAGATCCAGGCCGAACTCTGTGGCCTTGTAGGCGATGTTGCTCTTGCCCGAGAGCTCGGATACTACTACGCGCTTGCGATTGCCGACCAGGTCCGGATCGATGTGCTGGTAGCTCTCCTCGCACTTTAGCAGGGCGTCGACATGGATCCCACCCTTGTGGGCAAAAGCACTGCGCCCCACGTAGGGCTGCTGGGGGTAGAGCCGGAGATTGGCCAGTTCACTGACGTAGCCCGCGGTGTCGGTGAGGCTGCGGAGCTGGTCATCTGAGACGCAGTCGTAGCCCATCTTGAGCTGGAGCGTTGGGATGAGCGAGCACAAGTTGGCGTTGCCACATCGCTCGCCGTAGCCGTTGATCGTACCCTGGACGTGCTCCGCGCCGGCCTGGACGGCGGCAACCGAGTTGGCAACAGCCATCTCACTATCGTTGTGTGCATGGATGCCCAAGGGGATGGTCGTCGCCCCTCGCACGTCGGCTACGACAGCAGCGACGTCAGAAGGCAGGCCGCCGCCGTTGGTATCGCAGAGCACCAGCACATCAGCCCCGGCGTCGGCAGCAGCAGCGAGGGTCTGCATGGCGTAGGCTGGATTGGCCGCATAGCCGTCGAAAAAGTGCTCGGCATCGTAGATCACCTCCCGGCCCAGCGCCTTTAGGTAGCGGACACTGTCAGCGATGATGCGCAAGTTCTCGTCAAGTGTGGTGTTGAGCACCTCGCGGACGTGCAGGTCCCAGCTTTTGCCCACAACCGCCACCGCTGAGGTACCGGCAGCCACCAGAGCCCGGATATTGGCGTCCTCCCCGGCAGTCCCACCGGCCCGTTGCGTGCTACCGAAGGCAACAATGACAGCCCTT
>JASFLR010000522.1:0-3477 GCA_050117995.1 Anaerolineae bacterium | reverse complement strand
GGAAGCCGCCTTTGGCTACGCCGACGCGATACGTTCCGGCGACTGGAATGCCGTGATCGACTATGCCGGCAATCGGGAGCACCCCGCACTGGTCAAGGTACTGTATGGACTGGTCGTCCTGGCCCTGGGCGACAACCCATCGACGCTGGTAGCCGGACTCGCTGGGCGGACATTGTCGGCCATCCTGGGCACGTTGGCAGTCCTGGTGCTGGCTCTCTTTGATCCGCTGGCTGGCGGGATGTTGGCCGCCCACACGCTGGCCATCAAGTATACCAGCCAAGTCTACCTCGAGGCCCTGCCGCACCTCGCTTCGGTGATCGCGGTGCTGACCCTTACCCGTGCCAAGTCGGGTCGAGACCGTTGGGTCTGGATATCAGCGCTGGCCCTGGGTGTGACAGCCGCCAGCAAGTTTGCCTACCTGCTGATCCTGTTCCCCATCCTCTACCTCGCGGTCTGGGTGAAGCGCTTGCGCTGGCACGACCTGTTGCTCTACATTGTAGCGGCAGCAGCTGTTTTCTGGCTGCTCAACCCAACGCTATGGCATGACCCACTCAACCGCCTGGCCGACTCGTTGTTCTTTCACGTGCGATATTCGTCAGGCCCGCGCGTCGAGCTCAGCGGCTATCCCTGGTACCAGCCGCTTTACTGGATCTCGCGTGCGCCGCCCTCACAATGGCATCCCGACGTCTTTTTCTATCTTGGCCTTGACGGGATCGTCTTCCTGCTGGCCCTTCCCGGCCTCTACTGGGAGTGGCGTGAGCGGCGCTGGGTCGTCGTCTGGATTGTGGCATCGATCGGGGTTCTGCTGCTGTGGCCCACCAAGTGGCCGCAGTACACCCTCGTCCTCACACCGGCCCTTTGCCTGGCCGCGTCATCGGGCGCACGCCACCTCTACCTCAAGCTCAAAGAACATGACGACTACTGGGCATGGGCGCGGCAGATGATCCCAGTGCCGCCGCTGTCCTTCTGGCTCATCCTCGGCGCGCTGGGCCTGCTGGTAGTAGGCATCTACACCTCAGCCACCCTGGAACAGACACTGGGGCGGATCGGCTGGTCGGCACTGACCACTGACAACTCGCTGCTGCCCAGCGACACGGTGTACGCTATCGCCACAGGCGACAGCGATCAGATGGTCCTCGGCACCGGTCGCGGCGCGGCGCTCTGGTCGCCGCCAGAGGCCACCGACTTGCCCGACCGCTGGTTGGTCTATACTGCCAGCAACTCGGGTCTGCCCGGCAACAGCGTGCTCACCGTGGCGCGTGACGGGCCCGTCTACTGGTTCGGCACAGAGGCTGGACTAGCTCGGTACGACGGTGCCGAATGGCAGCAGTTCGGTACCGGGGCAGGCTCAACTGAAGCTCAACCCCTGAGTCTGCCCACAGCGCCGGTCTACGATCTGGCCGTGGGCAGCGACGGCCACCTGTGGGCAGCCACCGGTGCGGGCGCAGCAGTCTACGACGGCCAGACCTGGACAACCTTTACCGCGACGACGTCGGGCCTGGTTGATAACCGGGTCCTGTCGCTGGCAATCGAGCCCCACGCCGATGGCGACCAGGTGTGGTTCGGCACGGGCGACGGCGTGAGTCGTATGGACACAGCCAGCGGAGAATGGATCGGTTTCTCCAGCGACTTTGATCCGAGCTGGGGCGGCGTTCCTGTCCTGCTGATCGACTCGTCGGGCCGGCTGTGGGCCGGTACCCTTGGCGGTGGGTTGGGACTTTGGAATGGAAACACCTGGCAGTTCTACCAGACCAGTAACTCGGATATCCCCTACAACTCGGTCGAGGCGCTGGCCGAAGTCGAGCCGGGCGTGCTATGGGTGGGCACTGCTCCACCGGCCGAGGTGGGCGGTGTGCTGGCCGCCTTTGACGGCGAGACTTGGACAACCTACACCACCCGAAACTCGGGCTTTTCCGGCGCGGAACCTCTGGCCTTTGCCGAGGATGCCCGCGGTCGATGGTGGATCGGCACGAGGACAGCTGGGGTGGAGATCTATCAGGCGGAGCACTAGCATCCCATACCAATTTAGGGCCTGGCCCAGGTGCGCCGGGCCCGCGCCCTGACGGCCCTACGACAACTCTGTACCCTGCAGCCAAGCCGCTTGGCGCCGCCAGACTTATCGAGTAGAATATCGAGCTAAAGTTCGTCTAGAATCTGTAGTTGCCATCCGCCGCCGAGTGCCCGGAGAACGACACGGAGATCAGAAGCAATAGCTCTCCACTCTGCGGTAAACTGTGACATGGAGGAGTGAAATGAAGAGAACTATCGGCCTGTTGAATGTCGCGCTGATCGTGGCTCTGCTGCTGGCAGCTTGCGGCACCACCGAACCCACACCTACGGTCCCGCCTGCCACTGTCCCACCTACCAGCGCGCCTACTTCCACGGACTCCACGCCGCCCACGGCAGAACCCACTGCAGTGCCGGAAGCCGAGGGAGAGCCCCTGTATCTGGCCATTATCTGGCACCAGCACCAACCACTTTACTTCAAAGATCCCGAAACCGGCATCTACCAGAAGCCCTGGGTGCGCCTCCACGCAGCCAAGGACTATGTAGACATGGCCGCAATCCTGGAAGGCTATCCCGCTATCCAGGCCACCTTCAACCTCACACCCTCGCTCTTGCGACAGGTGATCGACCTGGAGACCGGCACCAAGGACCTCTACCAGGTCCACACCGAGATCCCTGCCGATCAGCTGAGCGATGAGGAAAAGGACTTTATCCAGACCCGTTTCTTCGACATCAACCCAAAGATCATCGCCCGCTTCCCGCGCTTTCAAGAAATCGCCAGCGACCGGGACAACTGGGAGACGTGGGACACCCAGACCTGGCTGGACCTCCAAGTGCTCTTTAATCTGGGCTGGACCGATCCCGACTGGCTTGCCGAAGAGCCGCTGGCTGGCCTCGTCGACAAGGGTCGGGACTATGCCGAGGCGGACAAAGCGATTATCCTCGATGAGCACGCCCGCCTGGTAGCGGAGGTCGTTCCCCTGCACAAACGCCTACAGGATGAGGGCCGCATCGAAGTGACTATGACGCCCTTCTTCCACCCCATCCTGCCCCTCCTGCTCGACAGCGACCTCGCCGCCGTGGCTGCGCCGGACATCGAGCTGCCACCACGGTACACGTATGGCTTTGATGCCGTAGAGCAGATCCGCTTGGGCGTCGAGTACTACGAGCAGAATTTCGGCCAGCCGCCGGTAGGCATGTGGCCCGCCGAGGGCTCGGTTGCGCAGGAGATCGTGGGCATGGTCGCCCGCGCAGGCATCCAGTGGATGGCCAGCGACGAGGAGGTGTTGGCCCGCAGCCTGGGCCAGACGGCCTTTGCCCGCAACTCGCAAGAGACTGTCCAGGATGCCGACGCTCTGTACCGGCCCTACATCGTCAGCAGCCGCGACGACTCGATGTATATTGTCTTCCGTGACAAAGTCATAAGCGACAAGGTGGGATTTACGTACAGTGGCACTCCTGGTCAGGCGG
>JASFLR010000521.1:0-3480 GCA_050117995.1 Anaerolineae bacterium | reverse complement strand
GAAGTGGTGGCTGATGGTCTGCGCGCCTTTGAGCGGCGCAGGCATCGCTTCGTGCCGGGGTTGGCAAATCGCCTGATGTCCCTCGCCGCCCGACTGGGCCCCCGCAGTCTCATACTTCACTTGACTGCGCGTGAGGTGAACGCCAACCGCAGTTGACTGGATCACACCTTGGCATCGAGCGCGAGCAGGGCCTTCCTGCTCGCGTTTTTGCTACCAGGCGCCAGCCCCAAAGCCGATTCCGTAGCGCAGAACCAGCAGGCCGGCAGAGAGCAGCGCTGCCAGCGCCACCGCCAGCCAGTCTGCCCGCCGCATGTGAATGTCGTGCAACACGGTCCGCTGGGCCGGGTAGCCCAGGCCGCGCGCAGCCAGGGCCAGAGCCAGGCCGTCGCTCAGCCGCAGGGCGGCAATGATGGTGGCTACCAGTGTGGGAAGGTAGGAGCGCGCTCGCTCAATGAGATTACCCCTGCCTACGATCCAGCCTCGGGCTTGCTGCGCCTCGTTGATGGTCACGTAGAGGCTGTAGGTAGTGGGCAGGTAGCGGATGGCAAGGCCGACGGTCAACCCCCAGGAGTAGGGCAGCCCCAGCTTGGTCAACCCACGGACGAGGTTGGTGGGCTCTGTGGTGAGCAGCAGGGTGGCTGCCACAAAGGCCAATGTTGCGGCGCGGAGGGCAAAGCTAAGTCCCTCCAAAAGCCCAAAGACCGTCAGGCGCACAGGTCCCAGGGTGAACAGGTCCGGCCCCGGGCCGGGCAGAAAGAGTGGCTGCAGGACGAGGATCATGGCCAGGAGTGGCGCCAGCCGGCCCCATAGCCAGCGGATGCGACCGGGCGGTATCCGGGCTGAGAGCAGCGCCAATTGGGCCAGGACCAGCAGGCAGGCCAGCACGGCGATCTGTTTGTATACCAGCGCAATAGTGCCTGCGAGCAGCACTGCCCACAATTTGGCCCTCGGATCCAGCCGGTGGAGCCACGAGTCGCGGGGCAGGTAGAGATCATAGCCCTGGCTCATGGTTCCCCCTGAAGGTGCCGCCGTCCGAGCCTGTCCCTGCCTGGCCCTCGAGCAACGCAACGTATTCGTCGCAGAATGACTCGATGTTGAGGCTATCGCCCCGCATGCCCAAGGGTGCGAGGGCTTGCGCAAGAGTCAGCACTGGCGGGGCTGCCAGAGAGGTCCGGTCGAGCACATCCTGCTGCCGAAAGAGCTCAGCAGGCGGAGCTGAGGCCAGGATCAGCCCACCGTGCATGGCCACTGCCCGATCCGCGTGCCGGGCAGCCAACGACATGTCGTGGGTGACGAGGACGATGGTGCGCTCCCTGGCGTGCAGCTCGTCGAGCCAGTGAAAGGTCTCGGTGAGTGCGGGCGCGTCGAGCCCTACCGTCGGCTCGTCCAGCACCAACACCGGTGGGTCCATAGCTGCCAGCGAGGCCAGGGTCACGCGCCGCCTCAGGCCGTAGCTGAGGATGGCCGGTGGTGTGTCAGCGACCTCGGACAGACGGAAGCGGTCCAGGGCATGATCCACCCGTACCCCCACCTCGGCGGAGGACAGGCCCAGGTTGCGCGGTCCAAAGGACAATTCCTGGCGAACGGTGGGGCTAAAGATCTGCTGCTCCGGGTTCTGAAAGAGGTAGCCCACGTGACGGGCCAGCTCGCCGACGGAGCGAGCGCTGGCATCCTGCCCGTCTACGCGCACGGCACCGCGCCGCGGACGCAGCAATCCGTTAAAGTGCTTGGTCAGTGTGGTTTTGCCCGAGCCATTGGCGCCGACGAGGGCCAGGAATTCGCCGCGCTGGACGCGCAGATCGAGGCCACGCAGCACCGGCGCGCCTTCGTCGTCGTACCAGAACCAGAGATCAGCGAGCTCGAGAATGGTGTCAGTCAAGGCGCACCGCCAGAGCCTGCCGGGCCTCGTCCACGGTGAGAAAGTCGAACGAGGTGCCCAATCGCTGGTTCAGATTTCCCGCCAGGCGGGCGATTTGGGGGACGGCAACGCCCAGGGCTACCAGCCGCCCCGGCTGGTGAAAGAGGCTGCGCGGCGGTCCCTCCATGGCGATCCGTCCCTGGTCCAGAACAATCATCCGGTCGGCAAAGGCAGCCACCGCCTCCGGATCGCTCTCGGTCATGACAATGGTCGTCGAGCTATCGCGGCGCAGACTGGCTAGCGCATCCAGTACATCCCGTTGCCCGGCAGGATCCAGACCGCCCATCGGCTCGTCGAGGATGAGCAAGCTGGGTCGCAGGGCCAGGACGGAAGCCAGGGCCAGGCGTTTCTTCTCGCCGCCCGATAGCTCGCCGGGAGCCCGCTGGCGCAGATGGACCAGCCGGAGCAGGGCCAGGACGTGGTCCAGCCTCGCCATTATCTCGGGCACAGGCAGACCCAGGTTCTCCAGGCCCCAGGCCACCTCCAATTCCACTGAGGGGTTGAATAGCTGTGTCTCAGGTTCCTGAAAGAGCACGCCCACGACATCCGTTAGCTCCGGGGGCGGATGATCGATCGTGTCGCGACCAGCGACAGTGATGCGGCCTGTCAATTCGCCGCCGGTGAGATGGGGGGCCAGGCCCGCCAGCAACAGGCACAGGGTGGTCTTGCCGGCATCGCTGGCGCCCATGACTGCCAGCCACTCTCCCTGGCGTACAGACAGGTCTAGGCCGTCGATCACCCATGGCGCAGCGGCATTAGGAGAAAGGGCGGGATAGGCAAAGCGTGCCTGCTCGATCCGGACAGCGTCAGTCATGGACAGGCACGACGGCACAGGGCCAGGAGGCGGTTCGTTTCAGGACGGAGCAGGGTGGGCGGGAGTGTACCGCCGCATCTGTGAGGCGCAAGATTGGACCCCTGTATGCTCTGTATGCTCAGCGCGGGCGACCGAGACGGGTGATGGGCGGGTATGCCTGCCGGACAGCAAGGAAGAGCGGAACCGCTACGATGGCGCCGGCCGCGACCTGGATGATGTTCAGCGGCACCTCGGCGACTGCCGCCGCCACACCGGATAGGATCATGCCTGCCAACAGGTAGCCACCGACGACGATGGCGCCACCGGCGACGGCTGAGGCGATCAGCCCCCAGGTAGTCGGCCAGCGGCGTACGAGCCAGCCAGCTAAGAGGCCCTGCGCCCCGTGGATGAGAAAGGAAAAGATCGCCCACTGAGGATAGCCACCGGCTGCGTCGGCCAGAGCAGTGCCCAGCCCTCCCGCAAGCGCGCCGATCCAAGGCCCGAAGGCAAATGCGCTGAAAAAGACGCCAGCGTCACCCAGGTGGATGTACCCTTTGGCAGGCGTCGGGATCTGAATCACACGAGTGAGCACAAAGACGATGGCGATCATCACCGCCGTCACTGCCAGCATGGCTGGGTCCAAGCGTCTGCTCTGCATTGGCGTCCTCCCTGCGAACTTTTCGATCCAATTATACCACTCCAGTCGGTCTCACCCAAATGCTCTAGCCTGTGGCGCAAAGTTGTCTCAAGCGCAAGACGACTGTGAGTG
>JASFLR010000520.1:0-3490 GCA_050117995.1 Anaerolineae bacterium | reverse complement strand
CTGATGAAGTACGCCAGGACCTATCCGGCCCCCTCGCCATGCCCGAGGAGAATGTCTTTCTCTTTGAGATAGATGACCAGCTCGTGGCCTATGGTCGCACTGAGCTCGAGGAGGGACCTGGAAAGAGCGTGTTCTTCACGCGGGGCACTGTCCATCCCAACTGGCGAAGGCGCGGGATCGGCAGCCGTGTGATGGAACGGATCGAGCAACGGATGCAGGAGCGCCTGAGGGAGACAACTCAGCAAGCCGTCTATGCCCACGCTTGGACCCAACTGAAGCGCAAGGACCGGCAGGCGCTATTCCGCAAGATGGGTTACGAGCTGGTACGCTACTTCTTCGACATGGAGCGCCCCTTGCGCAGTGAGGGCTCACCAGTCAAGGTCCCAGAACCGGTATATCCAGCCGGGATCGCTGTGCAGACTCTGAAGGATCAACCTGACCTGGAGGCTGTGTTGCTGGTGATCAACGAGGCCTTTCGCGACCACTGGGGGCACACAGATGTCACACTGGAGCAATTGCGGCATTGGACCAAGGATCCCAACCACCGGTCCGAGCTGTGGTTCGTCACCTGGAACGTCGAGAGAGACGAGCCTGCTGGCATCTGTGGAAATGGCATCGAGCCCGAGCATAATGCCCGTATGGGACGCCAGGAAGGCTGGGTCCACGTACTTGGCGTACGCCGGCGCTACCGGAAGCAGGGATTGGGCCGGGCGCTGTTGCTGACCGGTATGCAGGCCTTGCAGGACGAGGGCATGCAGTGGGCCATGCTCGGCGTGGACACAGAGAACCTGACCGGAGCGCTGCGCCTGTACGAAGGCGCCGGATTCCATCCGGCAAAGCGGTCCGGTGCCTTCCGGAAGACGATACGGACGTAGGCTGATCAGGGCCGCGGCGAGCTATCCGGCTCTGCCGGGATGGCTCGCTGGCGGACGATCTCGTACACCAGGGCTGCGGTGGCAGCGGCAACGTTGAGGGACGTAGCTCGCCCACTCATCGGGAGGCGCACCCGGATGTCGGCGCTTTCGCGGACAGGCTGGGGCAGGCCCTTACGCTCACTACCGACCAGCAGCACGGTAGGAGGGCTGTAATCAGCCTCGTAGTGAACTTGAGTGGCATGGGCCGACGAAGCCACCACTTGCAACGGTGTGCCCGCAGCCCTGACGGCGTCGACCCAGCGAGGCAGCGCGGCCTCCTCAGCCAGCCGTACAATGGGCAGTGCAAAGAGCGATCCCATGGTAGCCCTGACCGTCTGGGGATCGTAGAGGTCCACAGAGGGATCGACAACGACCACACCGGTCGCGCCCGCGGCGTCGGCGGTGCGGATAATGGTGCCCAGATTGCCCGGATCGCGCAACTGATAAGCAACGATCACCAGTAGATCATCGACCAGGGGAATCTCTGCCAACAAAGGGTCCTCTATGCGGATCGCGGCAGCGATGCCCTGGGGCTGGTCGCGTTGGGATAGGATGTGGAACAGATCACCGGAGATGGCCAGGCGCTGGGCTGGCTCCAGGCGCTCTACTAATGCCTGTGCCCGCTCACTGACCAGAAGCTCAGGTGAATAGACCAGGGTCTCCACGGGCGCGCCATTAGTCAGCGCCTCCTCGACGATGCGGATGCCCTCGATCAGATAGAGGCGCTCCCGCTGCCGGTACTTGCGCAGGCGCAAGGAGCGCAGGGCCTTGAACTGGGGGTTCTGGGTGCTGGTGATCTGTGTGCTGTCAGCCTGCAGCCCGCGTCCGCTCGTTGCTCCCACCGGTCTTTTCGCCTACCTGTCTGCCAGGAGACCGTTGATAGCCGGGTCGCTGCACTCGCAGGCGGTCCGCTGCACGACTCCCCGCGTGGCGGTGCCCTCGTATGCACTGCCGGAGGAGAAAAACTGCCAGCCTGAAAGGATCAAGGGCAAAGGCCCGTCGGTCGCAATCCATTCGCCGTTGTACTTGCGGGCAAAGTGCAGGTGGGTGGACTGGGAGAAACCGCCCTCACAGGAAGGGTGACCGATCTGATCGCCTATCTTTACACGGGTATCGACCGGCACACGGCCCTGGCTGGCAATGTGCAGGTAGAATAGCACCCAGCCAGTTTGCTCGTGCCCATCACCATCCATGTCGATCATCACCTCGCCGTCCTGGCTGTAGATGACCAGTCCCGGCGCGGCGGCGGTAGCCCATGCGGATGCCGCCTGACAGCCCAGGTACCCCTCGTCAGGCACAGCATCAATAGCCGCCCAGCCACTTCCGTCGTTCCAGCCCCCGTGGGGTCCGCCGGTGTAGAACCAGAGCTCGCCCTCGGACCAGGGAAGGACCAACGTGGGGTTGGATGTGTCCGCTGGGATCAGGGGCACGATGGCGTATTGTTCCGGATCGCCGAATAGCTTGCGATAGGTCTCGATAAAGCTGCCCGAGCCCTCGCCGACCAACGCCTGCCACTCGCTTCGACTGCTGTTCAGCGAGTAAAAGTATTGGAGTCCCGCAGTAGCTGCATTCAAGCTGTCTGCATAGCGGGTGGTTGTGCCATCACCCCAGATCTTGAGTGCCATACCACGCCCGCGCCAGTCATAGTACCCCTCGTTGAGCTTGTCCGCAGCCCAAGCCAATTGCTGGTGAAAGGTCGTCCAGCCACCGTTCCTGCGACCAAGCGCCGGGCCAAAGGGATTGGGATCGGTAACCCAGCCGCTTTCGTGCTCCACCACAGCCAGTAGCAGACGGGGGCCGACGCTGTAATGGTGGGCAACCAAGCTCACGATCTCGGGCCCGGTCAGAGCTTTCCCGTCGACGTTCTCCTGGTAGGAGCAGAGATAGCCGCCAATCCGCGCGCAAAAGGCGGCGATGTCAAAGTCCAGGTAGGCGGGACTATTGACGAACTCGCTATTGGGCAGAAGGCGCACGCTGTGTCCGGTGTTGATGCTTGTAGAGGGAATCTGCAGCTGCTGCCCAACCTGCAGAGCGTTGGGATTGGCAATGCCGTTGACCTGGATCAGTTCCTCCACGTCGCAGCTAAAGCGCTGCGCAATGGCATAGAGGGTATCACCGGCCTTGACGACGTACACCTGCGGCGGCGGGGTGGGCTCTGGGACTGACCCGGCATCCTGGAAACCGCCGACGCTAGATTCTGCAACCGCAGGCGCGCCTGCGGCAGCAGATGGCATGGGTTGGTCAATCTCAGATGCACCTGGCGTGCCGGTAATCTCCTGCTTGCGCGAGCAGCCAACAAGCAGGAATATCATCTGCAAAACAGCCAGGACTGCAAGTACTCGTTTGATCTGAGTCACAATGCCTGCCAAAACTCCATAGCGCATCTATAGTCTTATTGTACCACAGAAAGGACAGAAGACAAGAAAAACCGCGGTGGTTATGGCGTGCCTCGCGCTGGTGCTCGTACGCCAGCAAGCACCCTGACCGGGGTTTGGCGGTACACTCATTCCGGGCAGCCCCTTTGACAGAAGCCAGTCTGTGTGTTAGACTTTTGCAGCCCGAAAGGAAGCTGGGTG
>JASFLR010000519.1:0-3495 GCA_050117995.1 Anaerolineae bacterium | reverse complement strand
CAGTCCGTTTGACATTTCGCCAGCCGCCGTTTACACTACGGTCCATGACACCGTTCGCAGGCAGGGCGGCACTGCCATCCATGGTACGCCGCTACGCGCTCGTATTGTTTTTTCTGCTGGCCTACGCCTTCTCCTGGCTGATCTGGGGGCTGGAGGGCCGGTTCGAGGACGGCGGCCTGTTGGTGTGGCTGGGGAGCGCCGGTCCCGCCCTAGCGGCCATCGTCGTCGCGGCTCTCAGCCAGGGCCGGCGCGGACTTTACGCGCTGCTGTCGCGCCTCTTTGTGTGGCGGGTGGGCATCAAGTGGTACCTGGTTGCGCTTTTGCTGGTGCCGGTGGTGGGGCTGGGCATCGCGGCCGGATTCGTGCTGACCGGCAACGTGACCGCGGCGCTGCCCGGCATCGACTATTGGCGCGAGAACCTGGGAATGCATTTAGTTGCCGTCACGTCAGCCGTACTACTCGGGCTCTTTGTCTCGATGGGGGAGGAGTTGGGCTGGCGGGGATATGCGCTGCCCCAGCTCCAGGGACGGCTGAATCCGCTGGCCTCCAGCGTGCTCATTGGCGTTCTGTGGGGCGGGTGGCACTTCAATGGGCTGCTTGGCGGGCAGGCAGAGGCGCTCCAGTTGCTGGATATGATCCTCTTTGTCGTCGGGACTGTCAGCGCCTCGGTGATCTATACCTGGCTATTCAACAACACGCGGGGCAGCGTGCCCATCGCCTGCCTGTTCCACTCGGTCTACGACGTCACCGTGGTCTGGGTGCTGGCGGTGCTTCCGCTGCCGCCTAGCGCGACGCGCGCCGGCATGGTGGGGCTGGCCGGCATCGCATTTGTCATAATCCTGTTGGCTGGCCCGCGCCTGTCGTACCAGCCACAGCCGGCAATCAGGACCGCCAGTTGCCGTCAGACCGCGACTGAGCTTGGCGGGCAGTGACGGTAGTGGTCGGCTGCCAGCTTTTTGGACGCTGCCGGTGCAAGCAGCTTCTTGGATGGTTCCTGCACACTACCATCCTGCCTTTTGGAGGGCTTGATCGCAACCGATGAGATACGGTATCAGCGCCGCCGCACTGGTCCTGGATGATGACCGGCTGCTGTTGGTCAACCACCGCGAGCCGGGAGCCTATGACTTCTGGCTGCCGCCCGGCGGTAGGCTGGAGGGCAGCGAGTCGATCCTGGATTGCGCCCGGCGCGAGGCATTCGAGGAGACCGGCCTGACCGTCGAGCCTGAGCGCATCCTATACGTGCAGGAGTTCGTCGAGCCGGGATACCACTTCTGCAAGTTCTTTATTCTGTGCAAGGGGTTCAGTGGGGAGTTGACCCTTGCCAACCGCGATGCGGACGAGAGCTGGCTGGTTGGTGCTGCGTTTTTCTCACAGCAGGAGATGCAGGGCATGGAGGTTCTGCCGCCCGTCCTCAAGGGGCGGTTCTGGGCTGATCTGGCAGCGGGCAACCGGCAGACCGTGTACCTGGGCCTGGAGGCGATAGAGTTCTGATGGACGCTTCAGACCGCATCGGCGCGCTACCGCCCGAGATGCTCGACTACTATGCCACCGGGAGGGAGCTGGACCGCCTGGCCAGGGGGATCGGCCCCCTGGAGTTGGCGCGCACCAAGGAGTTGGTGGCGCGGTACCTCCCGGCGGCACCGGCAGTCGTGTTCGACGTCGGCGGCGGCCCTGGCATCTATGCCTGCTGGCTGGCCCGTCAGGGCTACGAGGTGCACCTGGTCGACGCCATGCCGCTGCACATTGAACAGGCGCGGCAGGCCTCCGCAGCCCAGCCCGATGCCCCGGTGGCGACGCTCGAGGTGGGCGATGCCCGCCACATCGACTGGCCCGATGGCTGCGCTGACGCGGTGATGCTGCACGGTCCCCTGTACCACCTGACAGAGCGGGCTCAGCGGATGGCTGCCATCCGCGAGTCGGCGCGCCTGCTGCGTCCCGGCGGCCTGCTGCTTGCTTTTGCCATCACGTTGTACGCCTCCACCTTGGCCGGGCTGGTCAACTGGTGGATCCACGATCCGGGGTATTTCGAGATGTGCCGGCGCGAGCTGGCCGAGGGCCTGCATCTCCAGCCGCCCGATTGGCCGGGTCTCTTTACCATGGCCTACTTTCACCGGCCCGGAGAGCTGGAGGCAGAACTGGCTGAGGCGGGACTGGCGCACGAAGCCACGCTGGCAGTGCAGGGGCCGGGCTGGCTGGTGCCCGGCTTTGAGGAAAAGTGGCAGGACGGTGGTAACCGGGATGCAATTTTGCGCCTGGTGCGCTTTATGGAGACCGACCCTGTGGCCCTGGGCATCAGCCCGCACCACATGGCTGTGGTTCGCACGCCTGGCTGATGGGGTAGAGCGAACGCATTTGACGTGCAGTAGGTGCAACGCACCTCTTGAAGCAAGGGGGGGATTGCACAAGTGGGCCGCATCTTTTTGAGCGACTATCCCCAGGATGTGCAGGCCGCTGTGCCGGCTTTTCCGTACCGATAGGAGGATCTGACCATGTCCCTTCTGACCCGTGTGCAACTGGAACGTTCCAAGCGCTTTGTCTTTCAGCATGGGCGGCTGCTGGAGCGCAAGCTGTTCGAGCACTTTTTCGAGGATGGGTCGCGGCAGGCTTGCCTGCGCGCCCTGGGGGCCTACCAGAACGACGATGGTGGCTTTGGCAACGGGCTCGAGCCGGACCTGCTCTGCCCCGACAGCTCCGCCATCGGCGCCGAGACCGCCATGTACGTGCTGGATCTGCTGGACAGGCAGTGCGGCGGCATGGTCGAAAGGTTGCTGCACTGGATTGTCGCCAGTCAGACTGAGGCCGGCACCATCCCCCATCCGCCAGAGGGCCTGTTTGACTATCCCTTCCAACCATGGTGGCAGAACAACGACGACGAGCGCGTCCTGGTGATCGCTGCCCTGATGAAGATCTGGGATGTTGAAGACGAGCAGTTCTTCCAACGGACGCGCAGCTACTACCTGACCACAGAGCTTCCGGGGGCGGATAGCTTTTACGGCTACCCGCACTTTGTCTACTTGCAGTACTGCGCCGAGACTGCCGAGGACCGGAGCAGGCTGGCAACCATGATCGAGCGGCTGCCCGTGCTGCTAGAAGTGCACGCCGATCACTATCCGCTCTTCGGCCGGCACTGGTTCTATGCTGCTCAGCACGTCGAGCGGGAGGTGCTGGTCGAGCAGGCTCAGCGCTTTGTCGACGGGTTGCAGGAGGACGGCGGGTTGGTCACGCCGTATCCCGACCTGCCCTGGTGGCGCCCCATCTGGACCCTCGATGGCCTGATTCAGCTCAAGCGCCATGGCTTTCTCTAGCACCTTTCGCGGGGCCTGCCGCTAGCAGAGTGTCTTTTAGGCATCAGGGACAGGCGCGGAAGCGTGTTCTGTGTCGCTTTGAGTGGGGCTTGTAGATCTGGCCGGGCGTGCCTGTATGAGGAGTGTGCTTATGCAACGAAGGCATTGTCGCGCATGTCCGTGACTGCCTACCATGCTCTTCCAAGGCCAA
>JASFLR010000518.1:0-3498 GCA_050117995.1 Anaerolineae bacterium | reverse complement strand
AATACGACTGCCTGCGAGAAGGCTCGATCCCAGATGAACGAAGCTTAACTATCATATCACAAGGAAGCTGCAAAGTCAAGAAGCTCAACCAGCCTCCACGGGACCAACCGAGCCTACTCCACACGGAAGCAGGCCGCCCAGTGACCGCTGGTCGTCTCCTTGAACTCGGGTTCTTGCTCCCTGCAAATATCCATCACCACCGGACAACGCGTGCTAAAGTTGCAGCCCACCGGCGGATTCGCCGGGCTGGGCACATCACCCTCCAGAATGACGCGCTTTCGCTGCTCTTCCACCACCGGATCGGGGATGGGCACCGCAGACAAGAGCGCCTGAGTGTAGGGATGCCGTGGATCATCGTACAGTTCGGCGCGGGTCGTCAGCTCCACGATCTTGCCCAGGTACATGACCGCAATACGATCCGAGATGTGCCGAACCACCGAAAGGTCGTGGGCGATGAATAGATAGGTCAGGTTGAATTCCTCCTGGAGGTCCTCAAGAAGGTTGATAATCTGTGCCTGGATCGAGACATCCAATGCCGAAATCGGTTCGTCACAGATGATGAACTCGGGGTTCAGAGCCAGGGCACGAGCCACGCCGATGCGCTGCCGCTGTCCGCCAGAGAACTCGTGTGGGTAGCGGTTCACAAAGTAGGGATTCAGGCCCACAGTCCTCAAGAGATCCTGAACTCGCGCCCGGCGTTCTTTACCCCTTGAGATATTATGCACCAGCATAGGCTCGCCAATGATATCTCCAACCGTCATACGCGGATTCAAGGATGCGTAGGGATCCTGGAAGATCATCTGCATCCGTCGGCGCATACGGCGCAACTTCTCCCCCTTGATCTCTGTGAGGTTCATGTCCTCAAAATACACGTCCCCAGCCGTCGGGCGGTAGAGTTGCAGCATTGCCCTCCCTGTGGTGGATTTGCCACAACCAGACTCCCCCACCAGGCCAAGCGTCTCTCCACGCATGATGTCGAACGAGATGCCATCTACGGCCTTGATAGCGCCCACCTGGCGCTGGATGACAATACCCTGCGTGATAGGGAAATGCATTTTCAGATCGCGAACCTTGACCAGAACTCCGTTTCCTTCCATCTGTCACCTATTCCTTTGCGAGTATGCTAACCGTGAACTCGAAAGCGCGCCCGTGGCGCGTCCGTAGCGCGTCTAAGAGCATTCTTTATCCCTGGCGCCCCTTTGTGACATCCACCCAACAGGCGATGCGATGCCGAGGGCCTACCGGTTCCAATCCGGGCCGCTCCGTCTTGCATTTTTCAATGGCATAGATGCAACGCGCCTCAAAAGGACAGCCCTTGGGCAGTGCGATCAGATCCGGCGGCAGCCCCTCGATCGATTCCAACTTGTCCTTCCGGAGCTCATCCAGTCTCGGTAGCGATCCCAAAAGCCCGATGGTGTACGGATGACGCGGATTGGCATAGACTTCCTTCACGGTCGCCTCTTCCACCACAAAGCCAGCATACATGACCATCACTCGATCAGCCAGCCCGGCAACGATCCCCAGGTCATGCGTGATCCAGATCACCGCCATGCCAATCTCGTCGCGCAGCCGCTTCACCAGGTCCACAATCTGAGCCTGAATGGTCACGTCCAGCGCTGTCGTCGGCTCATCGGCGATCAGCAACTGGGGGTTGCAGGCCAGCCCCATAGCAATCATGGCCCGCTGGCGCATGCCGCCCGAGAACTGGTGCGGATAGTCGTCCAGACGCTGCTCGGCCTGCGGGATGCCCACCATTTCGAGCAACTCTGCAGACCGGGTGCGGGCGACATCTCGCTTCATGCCCAGGTGCAGCTCCAGCGCCTCACCAATCTGCCGGCCAATGGTCAGCACAGGGTTGAGCGAGGTCATGGGGTCCTGAAAGATCATGGCGATCTGGTTGCCACGCACCTGCCTGATCTCATCGCCACTGAGCTTCAGCAAGTCGCGACCGCCAAACATCACCTCCCCGCCCACGATCTTCCCAGGGGGCTGGGGGATAAGGCGCATGACAGAAAGCACGCTCACGCTCTTGCCACATCCGCTCTCACCTACAATCCCCAGAGTCTCGCCCTGGCTCACGTGGAACGAGATCCCGTTGACCGCCTTGACAACACCATCCTGGGTGAAAAACTGGGTTCTCAGGTCTCTGACATCCAACAATGCCATGCTATAGTATCCTCCACTTTCCAAGTCTGAACCCGATCATTGGCGAGGCATATCACGCACCAGGCCCCAAACAAGAGATTCACTCCGCCTCATAGCGTGCGGTTACCCGCACAAAACACAAGCGCCCATCGTGTAGATGGTTGAACACCTACCACACGCCCAACCTCCCACACTCAGAGCAGCCAGTACCATAGCTATATGTCCCTCACCATCGCGGCGACCGTCATCTCAGGATAGACGTTATATGATTCTGCATTAGGCCATCAGCAAGAAAGATCACCCGCCAGTACATGCCCTCCCGCACAGCTTGACACGACAGCCTCACTGCACGCGAACGCCGGGCGACTCGCCCGAATCTCCGTATCTCGCGCGAACCGCCAAGTGCCTACGATTCAATTGCCGATGCTTTGCACCCTGTAACTCGGCCCAACACAGGAATGGGGCTCGCCACTACCTCATTACGGGATGCACAACACCATGCCTGCATAGATGGTGCTAGCCGAAGGCAGACTCAAGCCGTTGGCCGACATGATCGCGTACGGCGATACGCCATACTCCCTGGCGATCTGCCAGAGCCACTCCCCTCGCTGCACCGTGTGGCGGTAGCGACACCCAGACGTCGATCCAGATGAACTACCGGACGTCGGAACCTTGATCCGCTGTCCGACATAGATCACACTGGGGTTGCGTATGCTGTTCGCCTGGACAATCGCGCTATAGGTAGTGCCGTACTTCCGGGCGATTGAATAAAGCGTCTCGCCACGCTGGACCACATGCACGACGTATCCATCCTCCTGCCCCCCAGAAGTCGGCGGGCTAGTTGGAGTTGGAGCCACCGTCGCCGTGGCCTCCTCCGTCGGTTCCTCCGTGGGTTCGTCGACTGTGGTCTCTTCTTCCGTTGGCTGGACATCGGCCTCAGTCGTCTGCGGAACCGGCGAGACCGCAGATACTACCGTCTCGCCTGGCGAGGGTGTCGCCACTTGAGTCGCTTCACCGCTACCCACCGAAGTAGCGGCGGGTGTCGTGGCCGATCCCTCGCGTTCTGCCGCTGACCTGGAGCATGCCCCCAGACCAGCAACCATGGTCACCAGGACCAACAAGATCACTCCTTTGAACCACACTCCGCGTTTCATCAGGTTTCACCTCCCCGCTTGATCCTAACTGGGTGTTTGAGCTAGAACACCCTAGCTTTGTAAATAATACCACAAGTGCCGCTAGGCGTCAAGCGGGGCGCAACACCCAAAAACGACCGTCTCTGGCCGATCCTGATACAAATGGTCCGGACCTGGTTCGGGCAACAAAGTTACATCTATTTTGGAAAGGTGCAGTCCC
>JASFLR010000517.1:0-3503 GCA_050117995.1 Anaerolineae bacterium | reverse complement strand
AGCAGCGAGGTGCCCATGACGGCTAGCGATCGATTCGTCACAATACAGTCCGATTTCACAAGTGAGGGCGTAGGCTGCAGCGGCGATCTCTACCTACCTGCGGGCGTCCACCGCCCGCCAGTGGTGATGATGGCCCATGGGTTTGGTGCAGAGCGTGCCTTTGGCCTCCCGCCCTTTGCGGAGCGCTTTGCACAGCGGGGACTGGCAGCCTACCTGTTCGACTACCGCGGGTTTGGCGACAGTGAGGGCGAGCCTCGGAATTATGTCGACCCAAGGCGTCACCTGGTGGACTGGCAGGCCGCTGTGGCCCACGTGCGAACCCTGCACGAAGTGGACGGCAGCCGGCTGGCGCTGTGGGGCACCTCGTTCAGCAGCGGGCACGTCCTGGTGACAGCGGCCCGCGACCCCAAGATCATGGCTGTGGTGGCCCAGGTGCCGTACGTGGACCCGCTGGGCCTGTGGTGCTGGAGCGATCCAGGCTATGTGGCGCGAGGGCTGGCGCACGGTCTGTGGGACCTGCTTCGAGCTGCTGCGGGGCTGCCGCCACACACGGTCAAGATTGCAGGACGCCCCGGCGAGTTCGCCGTGCTGAACACACCCGAAACCTGGCCCGGCTTCCAGACAATCCTGCCCGAGGGGGCGGATTGGGACAACCGCTGCCCGGCCCGTATCGTGGTGACGACGCTCTTGTACCGGCCCGCATCGTCGGTTGCCGGCATACGCTGCCCGGCGTTGATCATGGCCGCTGAGCACGATTCGATCGTCAGCCTGAGGTCGGTAGAGAGGGCAGCTAACCGAATACCGCAGGCCTCCACAATCGTGCTCCCACTGGGGCACTTTGATATCTATACCGGCAAAGCGTTCGAGGCAGCCGTGGAGATGCAGGCCGACTTTCTGGAGCGGCACCTGCACGCCGCCAACGCCCACTAGGCACGGGCAGGGCATGCTTGTCAAGTGCACAGCGCGGTCAGGCTGCGCACCAGGCTGGGTCACTGGCGGTTTGAGAAGAGGATAGCAGCCCCTTTTGGGGCAAGGGCAGCGACCACCTTGAGGAGAAGACTGGGCAGAAGCGGCATCCAGGTCAGCGCCCTCGGCCTGGGCACGGCCCGCATCGGCGGGTTGGGCTGGCAACGGGACGATCTGACCGTCCACTCCCAGCAGGACCAGGTCGATGCAGCCATCCGGGCCATTCACTGCGCCCTGGACCTGGGCATCGATTTCTTTGACACAGCCGACGTCTATGGCGGCGGTCACAGCGAGCGCGTATTGGGTCAGGCGTTGGCCGGACGGCGCCAGCAAGCGGTGATCGCCACCAAGTTCGGCGAGACCTTTGACGAGGCGACCGGCCAGCACACGCAGGAGGAACTGAGCCCGGCCTATATCCGCCGAGCCTGCCAGGCCAGCCTGCGCCGGCTGGACACCGACCATATCGACCTGTACCTCTTTCACATTCGCGACTACGACCTGGAGCGGGCAGCCGAGGTGCGCGGCACGCTGGAGGACCTGGTCGACGAGGGCAAGATCCGCGCCTATGGCTGGAGCACCGACGACCTGGAGCGCGCCCGCTTTTTCGCCCAGGGCAGCCACTGCACAGCCATTGAGCACCGGCTAAACATCATGATGGACGCCCCAGAGATGTTGGCCCTGTGCAAAGAGTACGACCTGGCGAGCATCAACCGCATTCCCTTGGCCATGGGCATGCTCAGCGGCCGGTGGACGGCCGGCACGCAGTTGCCTGACGATGACCGGCGCAGCGAATTCTTTGAGATCCCCAGGTTTCTGCACGACCTGGAGACGGTCCGGACCATGGGCCAGTTACTGACTCGCGATGGGCGCAGCTACGTCCAGGCCGCGCTGGGATGGATCTGGGCCCGCAGTCCGCGCACGGTGCCCGTGCCGGGATTTCGCACGATCGAACATGTGGAGGAAGACGCCGGGGCGATGCGCATGGGACCGCTCACTGTGGAGCAGATGGAGGAGATCCAGGACCTGAGACTGGACTGGCGCCTGGCAGGACCGTCCCAGTAGGACTGCACGCGGATTCCAGACGCGAGCGCCTTGACAGCCTTGGCACAGAGCATATTGGCGCACTCTCGGCCGGCAACTCATCGACGCACACATGGAAAGGCCAGGACCAATGACAGCACAGAATATTGGAACAGAACGAACCGCTGGTGGCATGCGCACCTTCCTGATCATCTGGGCGGGCCAGCTGGTGTCCATGACCGGCTCTGGCCTCACCAACTTTGCGCTGGGCGTGTGGATCTACGACCAAACCGGCGAGACAACCCCATTTGCCCTGACCGTTCTGTTCGGATCGCTGCCGCGCGTGCTCCTTGCGCCGGTGGCAGGCGCGATTGCCGATCGCTGGAACCGCCGGCTGATCATGATCCTCACCGATACGGGGGCGGCCCTGCTGACCCTGATCGTCGCCTTTGTCCTCTTTTTCTCGGATGGCGGGTTGCAGGTGTGGCACATCTACGTTGTGGCAGTGATCGGCTCCTCGCTGGGCGTGTTCCAGTGGTCTGCCTACCAGCCGTCAATCACCATGATGGTGCCCAAAAAACACTTTGGCCGGGCCAGCGGCCTTATTCAGGCGGGAGGAGCTGTACAGGGCATCATCGCGCCGCTGCTGGCCGGCGTGCTCTATGTATCGATCGGTCTGACGGGTATCGTGGTCATCGACTTTGCTACCTTCTTTTTCGCCATCGGCGCGCTGCTGTTCGTGCGCATCCCACAGCCCAGGGCCAGCGAGGAGACTGACGGCGAAGAACGCTCCATGATCAAGGATTCACTCTTTGGCTGGTACTACCTGGTCGAGCGGCGGCCCCTGCTGGTCATGCTGCTATACTATGCCGTGGTCAATTTCCTGCTGGGCATGTCGTCCGTGCTCATCACGCCGCTGATCCTGTCCTTCAACACGGCCACCGTGCTGGGCATCGTGAATACCGTTGGCAGCGCCGGCATGCTGGTGGGCAGCCTGGTGATGAGCGCCTGGGGCGGGCCCAAGCGGAAAATGAACGGCGTCTACGCCTTCATCGCCCTCTTTAGCCTGGGGTACCTGATCATCGGCCTGTGGGAGTCGGCCATTGCCATAGCATTGGGGATGTTCGTGCTCCTATTCAGCGTGCCTATTGCGGCAGGCTCCAGCCAGGTGATCTGGATGAGCAAGGTCCAGCCTGAACTGCAGGGCCGCGTGTTCGCCATCCGTTCCATGATCGCAACTGCCATCTCGCCCCTGGCCTACCTGATTGCCGGGCCGCTGGCGGACAGCGTGTTCGGCCCGCTCATGAGCGAGGGTGGCGCGCTAGCGGGCACGGTGGGCGGTGTGATCGGCGTCGGCCAAGCGCGCGGCATCGGCGTGATCTTTATCCTGTGCGGCTTCCTCATGCTTCTGGTTACCGCGGCAGCCTACGCTTATCCGCGATTGCGCCTGGTCGAGGATGAACTGCCCGACGTGGTGCCCGACGGCGTCGCCGACGTGGAACGTGGCGCTGCCGGAG
>JASFLR010000516.1:0-3506 GCA_050117995.1 Anaerolineae bacterium | reverse complement strand
CGGGCTGCCGGGAGCTGGCAGCCCACCAGATCTTGTGAAAGGAGGCAATCGAGAACTCGAGATGCCACAGCGTCCAAGCTTCACCTTGGATCCTCTGGCGCCTCTGGTTCCGACATAGGCCATGACTGATCTTGACGAACTGGAACAGCGTCTGGGCGTTGTCTTTCGGGACAAGAGCCTCTTGCAGCGCGCCCTCACCCACCGATCCTACCTCAACGAACATCCCTCGTTTCCCTTTGAGGACAACGAGCGGCTTGAGTTCCTGGGCGATGCCGTCCTCGACTTTATCACCGGCGAGTATCTGTACCATCGCTTCCCCGAGCAGCGGGAGGGATCGCTGACCAGCCTGCGCTCGGTACTGGTGCGGCGCAACACCCTGGCTGACTTTGCCCGCCAGTGGGACCTGGGCCGCCACCTGATGATGGGACACGGCGAGGCAGAGACAGGGGGGCGGGAGCGAGCTGCCACGCTGTGCGCCGTCTTTGAGGCCGTGGTGGGTGCCCTCTACCTGGACCAGGGCATAGAAAGCGTGCAAGAGGTGCTCGAGCCCCTGGTCGTCCCGCAGATCGCGCGAACCCTGAAAGAGCGCCTGCACAAGGATCCCAAGAGCAGCCTGCAGGAACGAGCCCAGGGCCTGATGCACAAAACCCCGCGCTACAGGACCGTGCGCGAGAGCGGCCCCGACCATGCCAAAGTGTTCACCGTGGAGGCGACTATCGGCGGTGAGGTGTACGGCGTGGGCAAGGGAGCCAGTAAACAACTGGCAGCCCAGGAAGCTGCGCGTGAGGCGCTGGCACACTTTGAGGAGATGGCGTTTCCAGGAGACGGCGCCGGAGCAGAGCCCGACATAGAGGAGTAGCTGCGGGGTTCTGTATCACTTTCGGTGGAAATTAGGAATCCAACTGCTATGACGGAGCGCAAAGCTAGATCCGGTCATGGATTGGCCCTCACCGGTGTTCACGCGAGGTTACTGCGCCCCTTATTGGTTCGTAGTGAGGCTTTGGAGCTCTGATGCAGTCCTACCAAGCGTGCAACGAACCAACTTCGTGGGGACCGGGGCCGTTAGGGCCCCGGACGGGGGGTGTGGGGGCCTCGGCAGGCCCCCACAAGAGATTCTCCACCGAAGTGTATGTGCTATCAGCTGCAGCAGCAGCCGATTGGCGGGACGAACTCGTCTCAAAGCGAGATGCACCCGCCCCACTCTCCGATCACAACTGCGCTCTGTAGGCCTCCTCGCGGCCCTTCTCCGCTGCCACCCGCTCGAGCCACTCCTGATGGTCCTGCGGTGGCTCGTGGCTCACGGCCCGGCGCACCAGGGCCAGCGCATCATCGGGGCACTGGGTCACGCACACGCCGCACCCGATGCAGAGCGCCTCGTCCACCTCAGCCACGTCCTCGATGGTGATGGCCTCCACAGGACAGGCGTCGGCGCAGATGCCGCAGACCACACAGTTCTCGGCGTCGACTACCGCGTGGAAATTCGAGGCTATGTCCATCGCCGCCCCACCCAACCGCGTCACCGTGCCCATCAGCCCGCAGCAGCAGGAGCAGCAGTTGCAGACAAAATCCACGCGGTCGCGGGTGTTGGACGTCATGTGCACCAGGCCCGCTTCCCGCGCCCGCTCCAGGACCGCCAGCGCCTCTTCCGGCTCGATGAGGCGTCCCATGTCCCGCTCTGCCAGGTATTTCGCCGAGTAGCCGAGGGCCAGGCACACGTCCACTGGGGCATCGCAGGCCCCCTTGGAGACCCGGCAGGCACAGTCCTGCACCGTAATGTACTTTGCTTCCCGCACATAGCCCGCTACTTCCTCGAAAGCAAGCACCGTCTGCTGCGCCTGAACCGTCTCCTGGATGGGGATGACACGGGCCATGTGGGTGACGTCACCCGTCATCTCCTCGCCCCAACCCCCGTCGTAGTAGCTCTCCCACAGCTCGCTAAGCCGTTCAAAGGGCAGGTCCAGGGTGCGGTGCTTCATAAAGGGAAATTCAAACATGCCCGGCGCGGTGGGAAAGAGCATGTAAAAGTGCCGGCCCCGTACCTCGTAGGCATAGACCAGGCCCTTGTCAGCCATCGCTTCGCAGCGTCCCACCACTTCCTCAACCGGCAGGCCGGCCTTCCGCGCGATCGTTGAGGCGCGAGTCGGCCTGTAAGGCAGGTGAAGCGCTACCGCCGCCTCTTCCGGCGTGAATAGGATGCGCAGGATCTCGCGTATCTCCTCCCGGTCGGGGGCTCCCATGGGGTGAGCCGCCAGCTTGGCCCGCAATTCCTCGTATACGTCCATTGCATCCTCCTCGCCCGTGGCCTTTTCCATGCGTGACACAACGCCGGACATTATACCAGCTCTGCGCGATCCTGGCAATCCTGCTCTTGGAAGGATTAGGGCCGCGTCAAGGTCAGCCGCCACAACCTGCAAGAGGCTTGAATTTCTCCAGCTCCGAGAATAGCCTCGCCCCCTGCTCGGCGTGGGCCAGGCGTGCAGCATGCGCACGCGCCCATTGCCTCTCGCAGGGCTGTGGCCCAGCGGGAGCTAGACTTTGGCAAGGCTCTGTTGAAGGCAATGTGGGTAGGTTGGGGAGAATCCCCTCAGCCCTGCCACGGCCTTGTAGCTAAGCCCCCGATCTACTCTTCCACTCTCTCACTCTCTCGCCGTTTTATGGGTGCTATCCAGACAAATTCATGACGGAATCCGGCATATATCACCCCATTCATGACGTGACATGTCGCCAATCTGTGGTATACTGGCGCTATGGCTAACGTGGCAACCCGGCTCATCTCCATCATCCTCATGCTCCAGCGGCGGGGCACGCTAAAGGCCGGCGAACTGGCAGAGGAGCTGGGCGTCTCCGAACGGACCGTCCATCGCTACATGGGCATGCTCGACGAGCTGGGCATCCCCATCTACTCCGAGCGCGGACCCTATGGCGGCTTTTCGCTGGTGCGCGGCTACAAGCTGCCTCCCCTGATCTTCACCCCGGAGGAAGCCACCGCCCTCTACCTGGGTGCCGAGCTGGTCCGGGATATCTGGGGCGCGTCCTACTTTGACGCAGCCGCGGCAGCCACCGCCAAGCTCGACAACGTCCTGCCCGATGCCCTGGTCCAGGAGGTCAGGCAGGCGCAGCGCGGGCTCCTGGTCACCGGCTGGCTCAGGCGGGACTATGGCCCCTGGGCGCCCATCTTGGACGACCTGCGACGGGCCGTAGCCAGGCGGCGGCGGACGGTTCTCACCTACCAGTCGTTCCGGCAGGAGGTCACCCAACGGTCGGTGGACCCGTACGCGCTGGCCCTGCAGTGGGGCAACTGGTACCTGGTGGCCTACTGCCACCTCCGCAGCGACATGCGCACCTTTCGCGTCGACCGCATCCAGCAAGTCGAGATCCGTGCCGAGACCTTTGAGGTGCCGGACAGTTTTTCAGCGCGCGAGTACCTGATGCAGATGGTCCAGGAGCGCCCGGCTACCTACTACCGGGTGGTGGTGCGCTTTGAGCCGGATGTGGCGCATATTGTG
>JASFLR010000515.1:0-3506 GCA_050117995.1 Anaerolineae bacterium | reverse complement strand
GGCAATGATGCCAGCCGTAAAGTCGGGCCCATAGTAGGTGCGCCCGAACCAGCGCCCCCACTCCTCGCCACCACCCGAATAGGAGCTGCTCCCGCTGCTGCTGCCGCCTCCGCCTCCGCTGCCCAGCGCAGCCAGAAAGCCCAGGATCCATAGGATCTTCCATCGCCAGGTGATCTCCCAGGCACGCGTCAAAATCTTGCCGTAATCCATTTCACCCTCCTCGTGTGAAATCTACATACCTCGTGTTTGGCAACCAGGCGGTTGCCCTGCCAATATAGCACTTGACCTACCCCTAGCGCATGACCCTCTGCTGACGGGCGGCTGACGCCGCTCCCCTGCTAAAAAGCGCGCCGCACACATCCGGCGGCGTCCACTGCCGGTGCTACCGTACAGACCCAGTATACTCGCCAGGTAGTGTTACTGTCATCACCCAAAAGTGTGAATCGGCGGGCCATTCCTCCCACGACTGCTCGAGGAGCATCCTGAGGCCACTCCCGACCCCGCCCGAGGGCACGAGTCACTCCCACTCGATGGTCGCCGGGGGCTTGCTCGACACGTCGTACACCACCCGATTGACACCCGGCACCTCGTTCACGATCCGACTGCTGACGCGGCCCAGCAGTTCGTAGGGCAGCCGCGCCCAATCGGCCGTCATGAAATCATCCGTAGTCACAGCGCGCAGGGCGATCACGTGGGCGTAGGTCCGGCCATCGCCCATGACGCCCACACTCCGAACCGGCAGCAGGACGGCAAAGGCCTGGGCGGTGCCTTCCCTGCCGTGCTGCCGCAGCAAGCCCGCCTGCTGCAGCTCCCCGGTAAAGATCGCATCGGCCGCGCGCAGCGTCTCCAGCCGCTCCCAGGTCACCTCGCCGATCACCCGTACCGCCAGCCCCGGCCCCGGGAAGGGCTGCCGGTAGACGATCTCGTCCGGCAGGCCCAGCTCGTGTCCCACGGCCCGCACCTCGTCCTTGAAGAGATAGCGCAGCGGCTCGACCAGCTCCATCTGCATGTCGTTCGGCAGGCCGCCGACGTTGTGGTGGGTCTTGATGCGGTGCGCACCCGGGCGCCCCGCCCCGGCGCTCTCGATCACGTCGGGATAAATCGTCCCCTGCGCCAAGAAGTCGAAATCACCCAGCCGCCGGGCCTCGCGCTCGAAATTGCGCACGAATCTCTCGCCGATGATCCGCCGCTTCTCCTCCGGCTCGGTCACGCCCGACAGCGCATCCAGGTACTCTTCCACGGCATTGACCGCCACCAAACGCATCCCCTGCTCTTGCTCAAAGGTGCGCATGACCTGCTCCGGCTCCCCCTGCCGCAGCATACCGTGGTCAACAAAGACGCAGGTGAGTTGGTCGCCCACTGCCCGGTGGACCAGCGTCGCCACCACCGCCGAGTCGACCCCGCCAGACAGCCCGCACAACACCTGCCCGTCGCCGACCTGCCCCTGGATGGCGCTCACCGCCTCGCTGACCAGGTGCGCAGGCGTCCAGGTGCCTTGTAGTCCACAGACGCGATACAGAAAATTACGGATGATCTCAGCGCCCATGGGGGTATGGACGACCTCCGGGTGAAACTGCAGCCCGTACAGCTGCCTTCCAGGGTGGGCCATCGCCGCGATGGGCGAGTTGTCGGACTGGGCCACCACAGCAAACCCACCCGGCAGCCGCTCGATGCGGTCGCCGTGGCTCATCCACACTTGCAGGGCAAACGGCAGCTCGGCAAAGAGCGCGCAGCCGAGATCAGTCACCTGCAACAAGGCCGGTCCATACTCGCGACGCTGCGCGCCAGCCACCTGCCCGCCCAGGTTCTGCGCCAGCAACTGCATCCCGTAGCAGATGCCCAGCACCGGCAGCCCGCTCTCCAGCACGTAGGATGGCAGTTGTGGCGCGCCGGCCTCGTGCACGCTGCTGGGCCCGCCGCTCAGGACAAAGCCACGGGGATTGAGCGCCAGCACCTCCTCTGCCGGGGCGTCGTAGCGATACAGTTCGCAGTAGACCTGGGCCTCGCGCACGCGCCGGGCAATAAGCTGGCTGTACTGCGACCCGAAATCGAGAATGGCTACCGCCTCGCGGGTAGGATCCTCGGGGATGGGTCCTTGCTCGGGCGCCTCGGTCATAGCTGCCTCACTCTGCGAATACGATCTTGCCGTCTGACATCTCGCTGATGACCGCCAGCGCCTCCAGCGGGATGTCCAGGGGCTCGAGATCGTGCCTGCCGCGCTCAAAGGCCTTTTCGATGAGGGCCCCGATCCCTACCAGCTCAGCGCCGGCGTGCCGCACCATGCGTACCAGCGCCTGGATTGTCTGGCCGCTGGCCAAAAAGTCGTCGATGATCAGGATCCGGTCCTGGGGTTGGAGGAACTCGGGCGAGCACATGAGGAATACCGCCACGCCCTTGGTGTGCGATGGTGCCGCCTCCACGTAGACCGGCTCGGTCATCGTCACCGGCTTGGTCTTGCGCGCATAGAGAAGCGGCACATCGAGGGCCAGCGCCGTGGTCAGCGCCGGTGCGATGCCCGAGATCTCGGCGGTCAGCACCTTGGTCGCTCCGCAATCCACGAAACGCTCAGCCAGCACCCGGCCTGCCTCGATCATGAGCGCCGGGTCCACCTGGTGGTTGATAAAGCCATCCACCTTGAGGATACCGCCGCCCAGGTTCTCGCCGTCGCGCAGGATCCGCTCCTTCAGGGCTTCCATCGCATCCCTCCTCCTTGGGGTCGGGACACAGTATAGCATAGCCATCCCAAGGTGGCAAGAGGGTCGGATCCCTCACCTAAACCCCTCTCCCAAGCGGAAACCCTCAACCGTTCTTTAGCAACACCGGTAGATAAATGCAGTGCTTGACGGTGTTGTAGGTAGCACCGGTGCCATACAGCGAGCCAGCTTCCCGCCAATAGGCTATACTTTGCAGCGTCAGACCGCACTCCTGAGCCGGCTCAATCGAAAGGAACCAGCGCAGCTGGCGGGTGCGCCCTGCCACAATCTCACCGACCGCCGCGCGCCAGTAGGAGCTACCGTCCGGATGATAGATCTCAGAGTCGTCGTAGTAGTGCGAGTGCCCGTCGTTGGTGTAGATCCGGACCCCTTCGACCGTGACCCCAGCCGGTGCCCACAGCCTGGCATAGGCGCCAGCTGCCGTGTAGCCGCTGTTGGATAGATACTGGTATAGGTAGAAGTACTCCCCAGCCGCCCTCTCCAAGGAGGCCGTTATGCCCAGGTCAGAGTACTTCAGGATTGGGTGGGCAGCCAAGCCAAAGCGCTGCCCCGAACTCAAAGAGAAGGCCCGCACAGTGATTGTCCAAGTCCCCGGCGTGTACCCCCCCGGAACGAGGACATACTCCACCGGATCGTCGTAGGATGACGAGGCACCCACATATGCGCCTGCACCATCCTTCACACTCGCTATGTCCAAATCATTGGCGACCTCGGTCGAACCGGCTGGATCGGCCCAGGTAAGAGCAATACGAACCTCCTCGTAGCCAGCCGGGACGTTGACCGTAAAGTCCA
>JASFLR010000514.1:0-3533 GCA_050117995.1 Anaerolineae bacterium | reverse complement strand
CGACAGGTAGACTACCTCACCCAGCGGACGTGTTGTATCTGATATTAACTACATAGAAAGCAAAGGAGCTTTTGAAATGGAAGAGTTCGACGTTGTCGTTGTCGGGGCTAGCGCTGCCGGTCTGACTGCAGCGATCACGGCGCATCGCCACTACCCGGACAAGTCCATCCTCATCGTGCGCCAGGAGAAGCAGGTCTTGATACCGTGCGGTATCCCCTACATCTTTGGCACACTGGGAAGCCCTGAGAAGAATCTCATCGCTGACGCAGTATTGGAAAAGAACGATCTCGAGTTGCTCATTGCAGAAGCCACGAGCATCGATCGAGAGGCAAGAATCCTTCACACGACAGAAGGCGAGATAGGCTACGAACGGCTCATTCTAGCTACGGGATCGCGGCCCGCCATGCCGCCGATACCGGGTTTCGATCTTGAGGGTGTCTTTGCGATCACGAAAGATGTCGAGTATCTGGCTGGTCTCCAGCAGTGGCTCACCGACGCAAGCGACGTAGTCGTGATTGGTGGGGGGTTCATCGGCATCGAATTCGGAGATGAGATCCACAAATCGGGTGACAAGAATGTCACCATTGTCGAGCTAATGCCGCACTGCCTGTCACTGGCCTATGATGAGGAGTTCTGCATCGAGATGGAGAGTGTACTCGAGTCTCGGGGACTCGCCCTTCGGACGTCTGCCAAAGTCGCCCAGGTTGCGGGAGACGGGCATGTGGAGAAGGTTCTTCTGGCCGATGGGACCGAGATCAAGGCGGACACCGTCATTGTGGGCGTAGGGGCTGTGGCCAACGTGGATCTGGCGAGGCACGCCAAGTTGCGTATCGGCTTGACCGGCAGCATCACAGTGGATCGGACGATGAGGACGTCCGACGAGAATATCTACGCCTGCGGCGACTGTGCTGAAAAGATCTCGTTCTTTGGGGGCAGACCTTCACCTCTCAAGTTGGCTTCCATCGCCAGCTCGGAAGCACGGATTGCCGGTGCCAATCTCTTTGGCATACGTCGAGAGAACGCTGGCACCGTGGGTGTATGGTCAACGGCCGTGGGCGGTGTGGCGCTGGCCACTGCCGGATTGACCGAGGCTATGGCCGTAGAACGCGGTTACGAAGTGGTCGCTGTCACTATGGGAGGGCCCAACCGCCATCCAGGCATCATGCCCGGTGCAGCGAACACCAAGGTCAAGCTGGTGTTCGAGCGCCATTCGGGTGTGCTCCTGGGCGGACAGGTTATGGGCGATGCCACAGCCGGCGAAATCATCAACGCTATCTCTGCTTGTGTGCAGACCCGGATGACCACAGAGGACATAGCTATGTTCCAAATCGGCACCCATCCTGCTCTGACAGCTTCGCCCATAGCCTATCAACTGGTGAATGCCGCTGAAGTGGCTATCGGCAAAATGTACAGACAGTAGTGAGATTGAGTACAGGCGGAGGCCAAACATGTCAAAGATACTCATCATAGACGATGACCCTGACTTCCTATACACGGTACGCCTAATGCTGGAGGATGCGGGTTTTGAGGTAGAGACTGCAACAACACCGGAGCAAGGCCTGGAAATGGTGCAAGGTACCGAGCCGGATCTCGTGATTCTGGATGTCTTGATGCCGTCAGAGTATGAGGGTTTTGCCGTAGCTCGGGCTATCAGAGAGGAACTCCACATCACAGAGACGCCCATCGTGATGCTGACAGCCGTACACGATGTCAAGAAGGCATCCCATCGCTTTGCGCCTGACGAGGCATACCTGCCGGTGGACGTATTCTTGGACAAACCGATCGAACTGGAGTCTCTGGTCGATATCATCAATGAGGTGCTGGGGCAGCGCCGAGAGGAGCCCAAGTACCCACTATAAAGTTGGCTTGAGGGCTTGCAAGCTGGCGAGCCTCCAGGTACCTGAGGCCGCCAGCTTGACCAGATAGCTTGCGAATGCCAAGGGGCAGAGCCACAGACGGCTGAGCGTCTTCCTGGCGCTGCCCCAAGGCGGACCGCACGCGCACCATTACACCGAGACGATCAACCGAGTCAATGATGAGGCGGCGGTGTCTCGGCACGCTTGCGATACCCAGCGTTTTGACCGTCGAGCGCGGTCGCAGATGCTGGAGTGGGGGGGGGCAGACATCGCGCTGATGGAGGATTCTGTGTCTTTTGCGCGCTCCCTCTCGCAGCAGGCGGATCCCGCCTCTCCCAAGTGCGGCAGCCGCACAGTAAAGAGGACAATATCGCTGATTGGGATCGGCAAGGCAAGTGCCAACACCACCTTCGGTGCATTATGTGACACCGGCTCACCTGAGCGCTGGGCTGCAAAATGGCTACTGGAGGAAGAGCCAAAGATGGAATTGCCGCGGGACAAGGATGGATAGCTGTGTACCTGAAAAGGCTAGCCCAGCGCAGCATCCGTTTCACAAAGCGTCAAACCCATGACTTCAAACTCATGCTGGGCCGTAGAACCTTGCACGGTCTGGCGACCGGCCTCACAACACAATACAGTTCCCTCTACGCCACGCTGCTAGGCGCCAACCCGGTCCAACTGGGATCGCTCCAGAGCGTGGGGAACATGGTGGGTGCCCTGGCGGCCCTACCTGCAGGCTGGTTCATCGACTATTACAGCCTGAAAAATGTGTTTCTTCTGGGGACTGTGTTGCTGGCATCGTCTGGGTTGCTCTACTTTGCGGCCCCCAATTGGACCTGGCTCTATTTGGCCATCATCATCTACTACTTGGGCTCGCGTATCACCTGCACCGCCTGCACCGTCACCTGTGCTGGTGAGCTACCCAATGAGGGACGCGCTACCGGACGCGGTCTCTGTCGCACGTTGGCCTCGCCGATAGCCATCGCCACTCCCCTGCTGGCCGCGTGGCTCATTTCTCAGTTGGGTGGCATCGGCGTGGAGGGCATTCGACCTCTCTTTGTTATCCAGGCCTTTATCTTTGGGTTGGTCCTTCTCCTGCTGACTCGGCTATCCGCTGCTCGTGCCCGCAATGGGCCTGCCGGTGGTCGTCAGATTCTTTCGGGCTTTGTGCAGGTCTTCAAGCAGGGCCCCGACGTGGTCCGTCTGATGATCGTGATGGGCTTGATGGAACTGCCGTGGACGATTGCCCAGCCCTTCATGCCCGTATATGCACATCAGTTCAAGGGAGCCGACGAGTTCGTGCTCGGCGGCATAGCCATGACGAGCATGCTGGTGCCCATGCTGGCCTCGATCCCGCTAGGTCGTCTGGCCGATCGGCACGGGCGCAAAAAGCTGCTGTTCGCCATCGCTCCACTGGCTTATGCAGCCAATCTGCTGCTGATCCTGGCCCCCGTGTCCGGTGGCGGCGCTACGTTGTGCCTGCTGACCTATGGCCTGCTCTTTGGCTTTAACAGCATCGGCATGGCCTTGGCCTCCTCGATGACAGCCGAGATCATGCCCCAGGAGCAGATGGGACGATGGATTGGCGTTGTTGGCCTGTTTCGTGGCCTGCTGAGCATTCCTGCCCCAACCGTGGGCGGGCTGATCTGGGAGCATATTGGCCCACAGTACGTCTTT
>JASFLR010000513.1:0-3544 GCA_050117995.1 Anaerolineae bacterium | reverse complement strand
GCAGTCAGCCAGCAGCTTTGAGATGGGGACGGAACAACTGCAGATCCTGGATGCTGACGGCCAGGTGGCGGTAGATCTCATCCCCTACGCCGCCCCCCCCGAAGCGACCGAACCAGCCGCGGATGAATCCTGGGATCGCATCCAAGCTACGGGCAAGATGGTGGTGGGTACGGCTGCCGACTACCCACCCTTTGAATCCTACGTCGCCCCGGGACAGATCGACGGCTTTGACATCGCGCTCATGGACGAGATCGGTCGGCGGCTGGGTGTGGCCATCGACTACCGCGACTTTGCCTTCGACGGGTTGGGACCGACGCTCCTCCAAGGCCAGATCGACGTGGCCATCGCCGCCATCTCCCGCACGCCAGAGCGAGAGGCCGTGGTTGATTTTTCCAACGTCTACCTGGTTAGCGAGGATGGGGTCCTGGCCCGCGCGGACTCGGACATCACCATCGGCTCGGCCGACGACCTGGCAAAGTACAAGGTCGGCGTGCAGCGCAACACCGTCTACCAGGACTGGGTGCAGACTACATTGATCGATACCGGTCGCATGTCGCCTGACAACCTCTTTGCTTATGAGAAGACCGAACACGCCATCCGCGACCTGAACGACGGGCGCGTGGAACTGGTGGTCCTGGATGTACAGGCCGCCCAGGCCTTTGTTGAGCAAGGAAACTTCAAGCTGGTCGCCAAGGGGCGGGGGCAGCAGAACTATGCCATCGCCCTGCCCAAGGGCGCGGAGGCGCTCAAGGCCAAGCTGGACGAGACCATCACCAGCATGTACAACGACGGGTATATCGGCGGCCTGGCCAAGCAATACCTGGGTGTAGCGGTGGTACTGCCCACCCCCACCCCGGCCCCCACCAGCACGGCGGGCCCGCCGCCGTCGTGCGTCGACGGCCTGGCGCTGGTGAAGCATCTGACACAAGAGGGTGACATGAACCCCGGTCAGGCCTTCACCAAGGGCTGGCAGGTGCAGAACACCGGCACCTGCACATGGGACGCCAACTACCAACTGGTCTTTGTTAGCGGCTATAGGATGGGCGGCGAGCCGGTGGCGGTGGCCACGGAGGTCAAGCCCGGCGAGACCTACGATCTGCAGATCAACCTGGTCGCCCCGCTGAATCCCGGTTCCTACGAGGGCGTGTGGCAGATGCAGAACGGCGAGGGCCAGGGGTTCGGTGAGCGCCTGAAGGTCAGCATCACGGTGCTAGCGGGGCCAACCGTGACCCCGGCGCCCACCCAGACGCCGGTGGCCGGCATCAGTTTCACCGTGGACCGCACCAGCATCACGCAGGGCGAGTGTGTGACCTTCAAGTGGAAGGTGGACAATGTCAAGGAAATCTACTTCTACAAGGACGGCCAGAACTGGCCGGATCATGGCGTGATCGGTGAGGGCAGCCAAGTGGAATGCCCGCCGGCAACGATCAACTACTATCTGCGCGTTGTGCTGCGTGACAACTCGGTGGAGACGCGGCAGATCACCATCTACGTCGAGCCGGTAGCCGACGCACCAGTCATTACCCGCTTCACCGTCGACCCGCCGGGCCAGATCACGCTGGGGCAGTGCGTCACGATACGCTGGAAGGTGGAGGGCAAGCTGGACACCGTCACCCTGTCGGCCAATAACGACGTACTGTGGGACCCGGCGCCAGCAGTGGGCAATACTCAGCACTGCCCGGACCGGACTGGCGCGGTGACCTATCTCCTGGAGGCCGAGGGACCGGGAGGCACCAGCCGCCAATCGCAGACGATCAGCGTGGTGGACGCGGCCACGGCGACGCCAGCGCCAACACCAGCCCCCGAGGCACCGGTGATCTACTCGTTCAGTGTGAGTCCTAACCAGATCCAGGCCGGTGAATGCATGGGCATCTCCTGGAGTGTGGGTGGCGGCGCGACGTACAGCCGCATCCTGCGCAACGGGTCGACGCTCGTCGACGACGCCGGTTACACGGGCCAGGAGATGGACTGCCTGGATACGGCGGGCACCTATACCTATCGCCTGGAAGCCGTGAATGCTGCAGGAGACCGGGTCAGCCAGGAGCAGGTCGGCATCGTCACCGAGGCCGCGCCTGAAAACCCACTGGCCGGGACCAGGTGGCAGGTCGCGTCGATCTGGGATGCCGATTTGGGCGACGTCAGGCCGGTCCTTCCGGGAACGACGCTGACTATGGTCTTTGGCAGCGCTGGCAAGCTGAACGGCACGTCAGGGTGCAACAGCTACGCAGCCAGCTACCTGGTGAGCGGCAGGGAGTTGACCATCACCCGGCCGATAGGCACGAGTATGCTGTGCAGCACGCCGGCAGGCATCATGGAGCAGGAAGCAGCCTTCCTGGAGCTCCTGCCTGAGGTGGGCGGCTACTCCATCGAGGATGATTTGCTCTATCTGGAGGATGACGCAAGACAGGTTATAGCGGAACTCGAGGCCTACTAGTAGAACCGTTCGATGCGGGACTGGCAGCTTCGGCAGGAGGTTGCCGGGCTGCCAGTCCCATTCCAAGGACGAAAGGAATCATTCAGATAATAAGGAGAATGCCATGACCAAGCTCACTGCTCAGGAAATTGAGAAAACTGCAGAAGAGGCATACATCTACGCCTTCCCCATGCTGATGGGCTACCGGTACGCCTTTGCCTCCTTTTTGATGCCGGGGATACCCTCCCATCGTGGCCCGGCTAACGCCCTTCATGGCAAAGCAGTCACCCTGGACCATACGTTTAAGGACGTGGTCACGCCCAATGCGGATACACCCTATTCGATGGCTCTGCTCGACCTGCGCGCCGAACCGGTGGTGCTCCAGGTTCCCGCGATCAAAGACCGCTATTACGTTATTCAATTCGTAGACCTTTTTGGCACTAATCCGCACTTTATCGGCTCCCGCGCCACCGGTTCGGAAGCGGGTACGTACCTGCTGGTTGGCCCAGGTTGGGACGGTGAAGCCGGAGATGAATTCGATGGCGTGCTGCCCTTTGATACCGACCTGGTCTTTGTGATCGGCCGCACCCAGCTACTCGGCGTGGAAGACGTTCCCGCGCTGGCCAAAGTGATGGCCAGTTACCTAATGCAGCCCCTGTCGGCGTATCGCGGGCAGGCTGCTATGGCGCCGCCAACGGTACAATGGCCAGCATGGAATGAAGAGGCTTCGCGTGACGAGCGTTTTATCGGCACTCTCAATTTCCTGCTGACTTTCTGCCAGCCGATCGACCCTTCCGAAGCGGAATTGATGGCCCGTTTTGCCCGGATTGGCATCGGCCCAGGACTGCCGTTCGATGCCGCTTCGCTGGACGATTTCACCCGGGAAGCGATCCGCGCCGGGATTGCCGCTGCCCGACAGATGATGGCCCAGAAAGTGATGACCATCTCGCAGAAGACCAACGGCTGGACATCATCCGATGTATTTGGCACGCGTCAGTGGTATCGTGGCAACTTCCTGTTACGCGCCGTAGCGGCCATGGCGGGTTGGGGGGGCAATGATGTCATCGAGGCCATGTACCCCACCGCCCGCGAAGATGCGGATGGGAACCCCCTGGATGGCGCCCATCGCTA
>JASFLR010000512.1:0-3547 GCA_050117995.1 Anaerolineae bacterium | reverse complement strand
GGTTCAGGCAGAGGACGATCCCAACTACCTGGATGAAGCTTCACGGTGGGCGCGCGACAATGCATGTGAGCTTTTCGATGAAGCAAGAACACAGCCTCGGATCCTATTCGGTGTTCCATACGATGCAGAACGGCTCATCCTGGCGCGGATCCTCATCGCCCAGCATCGGATGCTCCGAGGTGCTGCACAAGCTGGGCATCCCCCCGACACACATGAGCTGCGGAATCTGCTGCAGTTTCTGGACAGGCAGATCCGCGTCACAGAGGCCGCCGGCTGGACGGGAACCTTGATCGAGCTTCTGATCCTACAGGCGCTGGCCCGGCAAGAGCATGCCCTAGGGCACAGGAGCGATGCCTCCCAGGCGCTCGCGTCTCTGGAGCGAGCGCTTGCCCTGGCCGAGCCGGCAGGGTATTTCCGCATCTTCGTCGACGAAGGCACGCCGATGGCGAGGCTCCTGGAGCAGGCAGCCGTCCGCGGGATTGCCCCTTCGTACGCACACAGACTGCTTGCAGCTCTGGATGCATCGGTATCTGCAGAAGAGGGGGAGGGTCCTCCTGTCCCCCACCCTCAACGGCTCGTCGAGCCTCTGAGCAGGCGCGAACTGGAGGTACTCGGTCTGCTGGCAACCGAGCTGTCGGGTCCCGAGATCGCACAGAACCTCATCATCTCGGTCACTACCGTCCGTTCACACACAAGAAGCATATATGGGAAGCTGGGCGTGCACAGTCGATACGAGGCAGTAGCGAGGGCAAGGGAACTGGGCTTGCTCTAGTTGCTGTCCCCAGGCTTTGAGTCCTCATCCCCCACCATCTACGTTGGGGATTCTCTGTGCCTGCCTGCCGCTCCGATCGCCCAGAAATCCTCAACCCTATCCTCAACTTGACGATGACAAATCCTCACCTTGCGCGCTATACTACAAGTACGATTGAAAGGAGGCCTGGCGGCGGATCGACCGGCACAGAGAGTCTGGTCGGGCCGATCCCAGCCTGATCAGGTCACAGGTCTACTCAGGAGGTGTGGTGTGAACAGAGGCAGGTTGATCGGATTCGCGGGAGTGGTTGTGGTTGTGGCTACTCTGTGCATTGCAGGTTGCGGGGTGCCCAAGTTGGTCGTCGGCTCAGGCAATGTCATCAAGGAGAGCCGTCCGGTGAGTGGCTTTCGCGCGGTGGAACTGGCGGGTCCTGGCGAGTTGTTCATCCAGCAGGGCCAGGAGGAGTCGTTGCGCGTCGAGGCCGAGGACAACCTGATCCAGTACTTTACCTCAGAAGTCGTCGACGGGACGCTCAAGATTGGCCTCCGGGGCAGGGTGGGGATGAATACGAAGCAGACAATGCGCTTCTACGTGACAGCAAAGCATCTGGACACGATCATTGTCTCGAGTCTGGCAACGGTCACGGCCTCTGCCCTGGAAACGGCGCAGTTGACCGTCAGAGTCGGGGATGGTGGCCGTGTGAAGATCGAGACCCTGATGGCCGATCGGCTCGTCGTGCACGTCGATGGCCTCAGTAGCCTGTCGATCGCCTCTGGTGAGGTTGGAGAACAGGATCTCACTGTACTGGGAGGGGCCTATGAGGCCGAGGGACTGCAGAGCGCCAGGGCGTCTGCCGGGCTGGCAGGCCTCGGCTCAGCAACGGTACGCGTGAGCGAACACCTCCAGGTAGACATCCAAGAGGGGGGAACGGTCCAATACGCCGGCAATCCCATCATAGAACAGGAGATCAGCGGCCTGGGCCAGCTCAAGAGAATCGGCGACTGATTCGGAAACCAGGGTTTGACGACAATGATTCCAGGAAAAGGGCAACATGACAAGAGTGCAGAGGGGGTACGCCAGAAAGTGGGCGGGACGGGGGGCGGATCTGACATGCCGGGCGATATCTATGAGATCAGGGTGAAGGGTCGTGTGGCCAGCCGATGGTTCCAGTCCTATGAGGGTCTGGGCGTGACTTACCAAGCTGGTGATACGATTCTCTCTGGTCCAATTCGCGATCAGTCAGCCCTACACGGCGTCTTGGAGCGAGTGCG
This sequence comes from Anaerolineae bacterium, assembly GCA_050117995.1. Lineage (GTDB taxonomy): Bacteria > Chloroflexota > Anaerolineae > JAAYZQ01 > JAAYZQ01 > JBFFCR01. Next base: position 1,525 of record JASFLR010000512.1, on the reverse strand, counting down.
CGACCTGAATCTGGTCTTGATTTCGCTAAAGCGTGTTGAGTACAGAAAGGAACAAGCAGATCATGAGATTGGTAATCGACAACGTTAGCAAGCTGTACCGCGGAAAGGTCTGGGGCCTCAAGAATTTCAGTCTGACCGTCGAAACCGGGATCCTGGGCCTGGTTGGCCCTAACGGCGCAGGCAAGTCGACCCTCATGCGGATCCTGGCTACCGTCACCAGACCCACCGAGGGGACCATCACCTGGGAAGGCACAGATGGCAGGCAACCAGCGGGCGGAGAACGTCCGATGGACATTGTCCAGCAGCCCAACAGCATCCGGCAGGTACTGGGCTACCTACCCCAGGATTTCGGCGTCTACCCCAACCTGAATGCCGTCGAATTTCTGGAATATCTGGCCGCGATCAAGGGGCTCGATGCTGGGACTGCGCGTAGGCGCATTGACGAACTCCTGCAGGTGGTCAATCTGGCCGAAGTACGCAAGCGTCCTCTCGGTAGTTACTCGGGAGGCATGGCGCAGCGACTCGGTATCGCCCAGGCGCTGCTGAATGACCCTCAGCTACTTATCGTCGACGAGCCGACGGCAGGCCTCGATCCGGAAGAGCGCGTGCGCTTCCGCAACCTGCTCTCCGATCTCTCCGGAGACCGCATGGTCATCCTGTCCACCCACATTGTATCGGACGTAGAGGCCGCTGCGACGCAGATCGCACTCATATGTGGAGGACGCCTGCTCAAGCACGCTACCCCCGAAAAGCTTCTGCAGGCGGTGGAGGGCAAGGTTTGGGAGTGGATGGTGCCGAGCGCAGAGTTGACTGCACTCAGGCAACAACACCTGGTCAGCGGCATGATCCGCCACAGTGAAGGGGTGGTGGTGCGGGTGGTGACTGATGCCCAACCTGAAGCACAGGCAAGACCAGTGCCACCTCATTTGGAGGATGCCTATCTCCACTCGATCAGCAACGACAAGCGCGAGAGCAGGAATGAGGTTGATAATGAGTAAACTATCAAGACTCTATCAGATCGTCCGGGCCGACTTCCTGGAGCGGACGCGGAGGTATAGCACGCTGATCATACTCGGCGTAGCAGTTTTTCTTACGTACAGCTACCTACCGCCTGTCGGCGCCGAGTATGTGACCTTTAGCATGAATGGGTACCGGGGCGTCTACAACTCGGCCTGGGTAAGTGGTACTGTCACCGTCCTTTGCGTTCTCACCCTGAGCTTTGGTGGTTTCTACCTGGTCAAGAGTGCCATAACTCTGGACCGGCGCACGGGGGTTGGTCAGATCATCGCCGCTACGCCGCTGACCAAGGTGCAGTATGTCCTGGCCAAGATAGTCAGCAACTGGCTCTGCCTGGCGGCGTTGGCGGCTGTGGCCCTGCTTGCGGCGATGGCCATTCAGCTCGTTCTGGGCCAAGTCCTTCGCATCGAGCCGTGGAACTATCTGGCGCCGTACCTCCTGATTATCCTTCCAGCGCTGTCCTGGGTAGCTGCGCTGGCAGTGCTGTTCGAATCGATCCCTCGGCTCC
>JASFLR010000511.1:0-3550 GCA_050117995.1 Anaerolineae bacterium | reverse complement strand
CCATCTCGGCAATGCCGTGCTTGGCCGCATAGGCGCTGGCCAGCTGGGCAAAAGCGCCTGGTGCGGTGATATTGGGCATCCACTGCCAGGTCAAGGTGCCCGCGCTGGCTCCCCAGTTGGGCAGGCCGCCGTAGCCGATGTCCTTGAGCTTTTCCACGCCGAGGGCCAGCGCGACGTCATAGGCCCCGGACGCCACGGCGTAGCATGCGCCGCGGAAAGCCTCAGTGCCGGTGGCGCAATAGTTCTCCACGCGGGTCACCGGGATCTTGGGCAGGCGCAGGGTAAGCGACAGCGGCAGGGCGCTCTTGCCGACGCTGACTTCTTCCATGCAGGTGCCCAGCCAGGCTGCCTGGATCTCCTGCGGGTCGATGCCTGCGTCCTCGATCGCCTCTTCATATGCCTCGACCATCAGCTCTTGAGCCCCTACCTCCCAGCGCTCGCCGAATTTGGTGCAGCCCATGCCGATGATGGCAACTTTGTCTTTGATTCCGGCAGCCATGGTGAACTCTCCTCTTTGGTCAGGCGCAGCCGGTGCTGCGCTCTGGTCTACTCGGGTGCCTGGTGGTGCTCTGCATGGTCGGTCACAGGCGTGTGGGCATGGTAGGTGCCATGCTGGTGCATCCGGTTGTGCAGGCTTCGATGGGCCGACGTCAGGACCAGGCGCATGCGCTTGTAGGCAACGTCCTCGGCCCGCGTCCCGACCGAATCGAGGTATGCCAGCGCGCCTTCGATCTGCTCCAGGATGGTGATCGCGTCAGCTGCGGCGAGCATGGGCGAGCCGGCGACGGAGACCATTACCGGTGACGAGTGGGCGGCAATGATCTCTGGCTTGTCGGCATAATGTCCGCGCGCCAGCAGGGCCAGCCAGGAACTCCTGTCCACTTTGACGGACCAATGCCCGCTTCCTGCCTCCGGTGAAACCGCTACACTCTCCTGGATCTCACCGTTCACCACCAGCTCGACGCGGGAAATGGGCACTGTGGCGCTGGCAACCTCCCACGTCACGTCGACGGTGCCGCCACTGGCCGGCATCTCAATGCGGCTTCCCATCGTATGGCCGTCCACCGTCAGGTCCAGCAATGGGCCGTAGGTCACAAAGGTCTCTGCCCGGCGCACAGCGTCCATCCAGGTATCGTAGGTAAAGGGCTCATCTGTCCCCAGGTGAGCATAGGTACGCACCGTCCCCACAGCGGTGTTGGCCGACATCTTGTCTGTGCCACCCACCGCTGCCACCAGGTATCCGCAATTCAGAAAGCGGTACCAATCCGAGAGGGAGTAGGGGTCGATCCCGCCATATAGGTTCCCCCAGGCAGTCATCTCCACGGCATCGATATCCTCGCTGATGATGCTGGCGGCAAACTCGGCGCGCGGATTCGGAAAGTGGGGCAGGACCACCAACCCGCCTTGCTTCTTGCACTGCCTGGCCCACTCGGTCAGCAGGACCTCGATGGGATCGCCGAGGGCCGATTCATCTGGACCGCCGGTGGTCATCGGCGCGATGATCCGCCCGCTGTAGCCAAGCAGGGAGATGTGGCCCAGCACGTGCTGGCGGTTTTCCGTGCCCACCCGTACCAGGTACTCTCCGTTGCCGCCTGCCTCCCTGGAGCCCCAGGTCGTCTCGCCGTCAAAGTCGCCCACGTTGGTCATCAGCTCGCCCCACTGGCTGGCGAGGAGGTTGACCACGTTCACGCCTTCGGCAGAGCCCTCCAGCATGGCAGACATGGGGGAAAGAAAGTGGACATGGGTATCGGCGGTCACCCAGCCCTTTTCACGCCACGGCAACACCTTGTCCAGCTCGATTACGATCTCTTTTGTGGCTGCCGTAACCTCGACGACGGTGCGCACAGGCCGGATCTCGAATCCCTTGGATACCTCGACATAGACCTTGCCCAGTGGTAGATCGAGTGTCGTCTCGCCCGGGATGTACGTGCAGGAGTGAGGGTGCTGGACATTGCCATACCAGGTGCCACCGTGGCAAAAGTCGACGCTATAGTCCTCGAACCAGGCCGGGTTAAGGATGCGGTGGCGATCCAGCGGCGCCAGATACTCCCCCCACTGGCCATGAACGTGCAGCTTGACCGGCACGCACTGGCCGCTGTGGCGCTCAACGGCCCGCAGGGTCACGCGCCTTGTGGCTGGCGGGACCGGCTGCAGTGCGGACGGCGGCTGAGCGCCCTCCACCTGGGCCACCGGTATGGTGTGACCATCGGACAGGTGGAACTTGGCATCTGTGTGGGCCGTGTATTCGATGAGTACCTGAGTGTCCGACTGCTCAGGATTCTGGTTGTTGTAGGTGTCCTGCCAATGGTCGTTGGGGTAGCGGAGTCGCGGGCTCGCCGAGATCACCTGGCCCATATCGAGTTGGATCTGCTGAAGGAGGCCGCGCTCGTCAAGGTTTGGTTGAAAGGTGCCCGCCTCGGGAAGTGTCACGCAGGCCTTGCGTCGCGTCCGCCAGCGGAGGGGTTGATCTGAAGCGGCGCCAGCTGATATGGCAGAGAGCACGACGATGCCCGACACCGGTTCCAGCCGAAGGCCGACGATGGCTTTCTCCGGATGGGGATTATGCCAGGCCCAAAGCCAGTTGACCCACGGGCCGCTATCGGATGCATGGACGCGCGTCAACAGGCTACCCCAATTGGGGGCCAGTTGCTCATGGGCAAAGCGCTGGGTACGAGGCTTTCTGTGGGCAACCGCCTCGAAGCAGGCCTCTCCCCAGCGACGCTGAAAGGCGCCGAGCTGGAAGCGCCGGTGAATGGGGGTCCTGTGCTCCGTGCCATCGTCGTAGAGGATGACATAGTCCGCGGCGTGTTCGCCAAGCTGTCCCTCGCCGCGCATCGGCGAGATGAATTCGCCGGGACCTGGCGTTACCTGGCGGCGGTCCGACGTGTGCACAAAGATTAGCCACTGCGCTGTCGTAGCGTTTAGATTCAGTGATAACGGCTCGTGCGTCAGCGCTGCGACCTGCCCGATCTCGTAGGGGATGCCCCAGGAGATGCACGCGCCCAGCGGCGCGTGCTCCAGGGCTGCCCGCATCTCCTCTGAGATGCCGATCTCTGCAAGGCCTGAGACCGCCATGTTGCCCTTGAAGGGCAGTGGCGCAAATCGATCTGAGCTTGGTCCATCGTTTACGCTTGGCATCTGGTTTTCCTTTTCACCAATCCAGTCATCGCTGCTCAGAACTTGAATAGCCTTTCGACGAGCTGTGATTTCATCAGGTCGCCCTCGATCTTGAGCCTGCCGCTAGAGTAGGCCTGCATGGCGGGCAGCTTGCCGGAGACGTACTGCAAAAAGTCGTCATCCGACATCTTGAGCGTCGTCGTGGGTTTTTCGTGAGTTCCAGATTGTACGTCGCATGCTCCATCGCGGATCGCGGCGTACCACTCACCCCCGCCGGGGCCAGAGATGGTGAACTGGAAGACGACCTCGACCCCGGCAGCAGCCTGCGGCTGGAATGCGCCGGGCAGGTTGTCAAAGACAGCTTGGACGCTCGCTAGGCCGCCTTCGGTCGCCGTTTCCTGTGCGGCAGGCTCTTCCTCTTCTTTAGCTACCT
>JASFLR010000510.1:0-3552 GCA_050117995.1 Anaerolineae bacterium | reverse complement strand
GAGGAGCAGGCTGATGGGGCTGCCCTGTCCCTCAACGATGGCGTTCGTGGCCAGGGTGGTCGAAAGGGATACCAGGTTTACCTCAGCGGGTGCGGGCGCGCCTGGCTGGCGAAAGGCGGCGTCGATAGCTTGCCCGATGCCGATCGACAGGTCGCTGCGTGTGGTCAGGGCCTTGGCAGTGCACAGAACAACGCCCGTGGCATGATCCACCAGGGCTGCATCTGTGTACGTTCCGCCTGTGTCAATACCGAGGACGATAGTCATCTTGGATCCTCCCGCCGGCGCCAGCAGGTGTTTTGCAGCGCGCAGTACTTGCAGACTGAGCCCACTCGCGTAGAATCATAGTCCGGGCCGAGGCCAATGAATCCCGAGACGGACTTGTGCGGTTCCAGCACCGAGTGGTTGGTGAGCCGCACGCCGATCTCCTCCAGGGGCAGCAGGCTGCAGAGCTCGTGTTGGCCCCGCAGCGACCAGCCCACCAGTGAACCGGGGCTGAGCGAGGGGCTCACCCCCCAGCCCAACTCCCCGGCAGCTTCCTCGGCGAGGCCGCGCAAGGCTTCGCCAGCGGAACCCAGGGCTACCACGCCCGCGCTATCCAGCAGGTAGGACAGGATGCCTTGCCCAGCGGCCTGAAGTTCCTGCACTTTTTGCTCGAGCGCCGGCCCAATGGTGACCACGCCTACGAGGGCGCGCCGGGCAGGGGTGACCAGGTCTGCCTTGTGACCAATATGCAGTACGGTCTCGGTTCCGTCGGAGGAGGCGACGGTTGCTCTCTCCCCGTTGACCGATCGCACGTCGACCCAGTCATACACGCAGAGCGGTTGCCACAGAGTCTGCCCCAGGGCGATCGCTTCCTCGGCTTGCTGGAGCAACTCCGGGTGGATCTGGCGTTCCCGCGGCAGGGCGAGAATATCCTCAGCCTTCAGGTCAATTGGTATGTCTTGCAGTATAGGCATCTGTTCCCCATCTCGTTTCAGGACTGCTCAACTAAAGGGCGCCGCCGGGATTGTACCATGGTTCGCCGCACAGCGAAAATGCCCAAAGGTGTAGAGCCATTTGCATCCAAAATTCAAAGGGGTACACGCGGATGATCCGCCGCGCGCACCCCTCCGGGATACTTTGAGGCCCAAGCCTTCTGGCTGGTTTGACAAGTTGATGGGCCGCCACGGCAGGCCCAGCGATCTAGGGCACTACCTCGATGCCCTCGCCCTCGACTACCTCGCCAACTCGCCAGACAGGCTGTCCAGCCTGGCGGTAGAGTACCTCCAGGCGGTCAGCCTCCGCTGGCGACAGGGCAATGAGTAGCCCGCCGCTGGTCTCGGGTGTGTAGAGCAGCTGCTGTACTTCCTCCGCGATGCCGTGAAAGGTCACCTGCTCCTCAAAGGTCCGCTCGTTGTTACAGGTCCCAGCGGGAAATAGCCACAGATCGGCATAGTCTTTGGCACCGTCGAGGAATGGCAAACGGTCCAACTCGAAACGGAGCCGCGCGCCGCTATGGTTGGCCATCTCGCTGCCATGCCCCAGCAGGGCAAATCCGGTGATGTCTGTCATGGCATGGAACGACACCTGCTGGGCCAGCTCGGCGGCCCGGCGGTTCAATTGCATCATCGACTGGACCGCCGCATCGATGTGGGCAGGATCGGCCTGATCTCCCTTGGCAGCCGTGGTGATGATGCCCACGCCGAGGGGCTTGGTCAACAGCAACTGGTCGCCGGGCTGCGCGCCCCCCTTTCTGCCTACCCGGCTAGGATGGACGGTGCCCATGACTGCCAGGCCGAACTTGGGCTCGTCGTCGTCGACGGTGTGTCCGCCGGCGATGATGCCCCCGGCCTCGGCCATCTTGACGGCAGCACCCCGCAAGATCTCGCTGATGATGCCAGTCGGCAATTTGGGCGGAAAGGCAGCAATGCTCAGCGCCAGGACAACTTGCCCGCCCATGGCGTAGATATCGCTCATCGCGTTCGCAGCAGCCACCGCGCCATAGCTAAAGGGGTCATCGACGACCGGCGTGAAAAAGTCCGTCGTGAAGATGAGGGCCTGGTCTTCGCTGATGCGGTAGACGGCAGCGTCGTCGGGCGAGTCGAGTCCCACCAGCAGATTGGGGAACTGGGCCTCGTCAAAGGTCTCACGCAAGGGGCGCAGAACCTGCGCCAGGTCATCGGGCGACCGTTTTGCCGCTCAGCCTGCCGCTGTAGTCAGCGCAGTCAGCCGGACGTTGTTCCAGTCGATCTTGGCCATTGACTCCTACCTGCAAACCTGCGCAAGAGTGCGCAGGGATCCGGTGCGATTTTTCGATGCCATCTTGCTACCTATCTTCAGGTTAGAGCGCGTGGATGCCATTGATTGGCACTTTGTGCTCAGCTAGAGTGCGAGCTACATTGTCCTTGTCGGCGCGGTCAAAACGCAGCGCCATGCCGCAGTCTGAACTGAGCTGGCGCGGGGTCGGGATCATCTTGTTCTGGATGCCAACCTCCAACAGCACTTTTTCGGCGCGGATGGCATGGGAAGCAGAGTGAAATAGGACAACGCTGTACTCGTCCATGTTACAGATTCACAACCTTGCCGGCTCCCAGTATCGTTTCAGCAATATCGTACATGTTGGATACCTGTCCCGCGGCGAGTTCCTCAGTAAGCTCGAAATAGCCGAGGCAGGTGCCGCACACCAGCATCTCGACATCCTGGCTCTCCAGATCGCGGAGGTCGTCCAGCACAGGCGAGTCCTCGCAGGCCAGTTTGACGCCGGCATTGTAAAAGATGATCGTGTGAGGCAGAGGTTCCACCTCACCCAGTGCATGGAAAAAGCCGCGGACAAGGATATTGCCCAGCTCAGCTTCGCCGCGCCCCATGACATCGGATGATACTACGAGCACCAGTGGCCCGCTGACTACCTCGGCTTTGCCTACTGCCTGTGTACTGGCTGCGGGCGCACCTTCGCCCTTTTGCAGATCGATCCGGTACTCGTCCTCTGCAGAAACCACGTTGACCTGCCACCCAGCTTTCTTGGCCATTCTACTGACATTGGTCATCGAGGTCTCGCTGTCAACCAGGGTCTGAATCTGATCCGACTGCTGCATCGCTTTTCGGGTCAGGATCACTGGCTGAGGACAAGCCAGTCCGCGTGCATCAACTGTTGTCATTTTTCACCTCGGTGAACTCATCTACCTCTGCTCGCAAGGTACCGCCCCCCGTCAGGGATGGACAGTCAGCGAGACTGCACTGAGTTTACTCTATCTGGCATAGCTGGTCAATTCAGGAGCATAACGTCTGGGAATGGAAAGGCCCTCCCGCGCTAGGAAGGGCCTGAACTGGTAGGGCGGGTGGGATTCGAACCCACACGGGGTCTTACCCCAGCGGATTTTAAGTCCGCAGCGTCTGCCATTCCGCCACCGCCCCGGGACTAAAGCAAACGGCTGATAGCAGCTCGCTACCAGCCCGTTTGCACAGAGGCGACGACGGGATTTGAACCCGTGATGGCGGTTTTGCAGACCGCTGCCTTTCCACTTGGCTACGTCGCCGCGACCTTACGGCCGATTGAAAGAGAGCGGGCGATGG
>JASFLR010000509.1:0-3553 GCA_050117995.1 Anaerolineae bacterium | reverse complement strand
TGGTGGCCACCAGGTCCCAACCGCCATCGACCTTCATAAACAGATGGATGTACCAGCCCTCAAGGCCTGGGTCGGTCGCGTCCTTGTCGCCCTGGCCATCCATGTCCTCGAACTTTATGCCCGACTTGCTGCCTGGCTGCCAGTCGGCAAAGCTGGCATCGCCCTCCAGCTCCTCGTCGAGGTTGATCTCGTCGCCGCTCATGATTTCGATGCCGGTGTACTCGCATGGATCGGGGTAGGAGCAGGTGAACCCAGCGGGGTCATCGATGGTGATGCTGTAGGTGCCAGGCCAGAGGTCGTCGAACGAGAACTCGCCATAGTCATTCGTGTAGGCGATCACTGGGCCGACCGGATCACCCATGTTGGGCACGCCCGAGAGGATGACCGTGACGCCCGCACAGCCAGCATGGTTGACGGTGTCGGCCGGATCGCAGACGTCCCCGTCGTCGATCACACCGTCGGCATTGTAGTCGATCACCTTCTTGCCATAGATCTTGCCCAGCATGGTATTGCCGAACCAGATCTCATGGGTTTCGCCGGGCGCGATGGCCTCAACCTCCACCTCTACCAGCTTCTGGAACGGAGCGTCGTACTCGCCGTCGAGCCAGGAGGCCGTCTGGCGCCAGTCCGTTCCGTCAAAGTAGTACTCCTCGGCGCTGTAGGTGCCGGGGATGCCAGCGACGTGGGTGTGGGGCGTGTAGAAGAGGTCGGTTATGGTCGTGCCGTCGACGGGGAACGTCCAGTCGTAGGGCCAGCCGCCATACTCCTCGTCCTTGGTGAAGGACAGGTCCCCATTTTCATCCACGAACTGGTCCACGCCGATCTCGTACTCGCCCTCGTCCCATATGCCATTGCCGTTCAGGTCATGGAACTTGCGGACCAGGATTTCGGCCGGGAACTGCTCGGTGACCTTAAAGTTGTCGGTCTTGGTGTAGCGGTGCGAGGGGACAAAGCCTGGGTCGGCCGCAGCGCAAAAGTCAAAGCATTTGTGGGGCTTCTGCTGCCCCCCAGGTAGCTGGCTGGGGATGTCGTCCAGGTCGGCTTTTTTCACACTCAGATAGGCCTGGATGGGCGTCAACCAGGCTTTGTACACGCCGCCAGGGTTGGGCGTCAGGCCGTAGGGCATGAGCTGGGCCACAATGGCGTCCACGTCATTGTGATCCACGTCTGGGTTGGTGTCGTGGCGGCCCACACCCGTGATGTCGGGCGTGGGGACGTAGGTGCCCGGGGCTGAGTCCGGAAGCGGGCCTGGGACGTGGCAGGGCTGATCGCTGTACGGGCCATTTTCTGCCCAGTTGTCAGTAGTTGCTTCGGTGTAGAAGACTACCGTGTTGCCATCTGGGTCCTCTAGAACATTTTCGGTCGGGGCCATCAACTGGTCGATCACGCCCTCGGCGTTGACGTGCACGATGCGGCAGCGGGCCGGGTCGCGGGAGAGCAGCAGCTTGCCGGGCGGATCGGTGACCTGGAATACATAAAAGCCTTCGTCCAGTCCGGCTGCTTTGGCCGGCGCATTCTGCTTGGGGCCGCCATCCAGATAGACATAATGCCTACCCTCGTAGTGGACATTCTCGTTGACGATGCTGCCGTCGGGCGTGGTGGTAAAGATGGCGCCAGAGCCGCCGCCGGATGGCAGCACCTCGGCCTGCCCAATGCCAACGGACAGCACCAACAATACGGTCAAGAACACTCCGATTCTTCTGACCTTCATCTGCGTTCTCCTTGCCTTGCTTAGTGGGGGGGGCGCTAGCCCCCTCGGGGTTCCACATCTGGGAGTGGGATAACTCCCGTTCCCTGCCGGGTATGGGGGCCGACGTGGATTATGGAGTGGACCGTATTCCTTGGCTCGCCGCAAGGCGAGCAGGTGCACGTGGGGGAGCGGTGGGGTCGTCAGCTCCAGCGGGCTCAGGCCCGCATTGTGTAGGCCTAGTTCGCCGGTGTACCACCTCCTTTCTCGGGCTGCCTAAGCAGCACTGACGCCGCGCGATCAACGTCGCGCCGGGTCGCACCTTGTGGGAGTCGAGGTCTCCAGTCTTGGTCGCTGAGCCGCTTGATGGGGTTCGGACCCAGGGTGTTGGCAACCGTGTACAGTATGTATGCCGTCTGACTGAAGTGAAAGATATGGCCCAGGCTGCAGCCAATCCTCTCGTTTTTTGCCAGAGCCCGATCCCATTGGGCATGGGCTCCCAAGGAGCATTCCCTTTTGAAATGTGGCTTCTCGATGAAAGATCTATGGCCGTAGATGTAGAGGATGGGCAAGAGCTGTATCATGATTATACTGCATTGGATGTGTCTTGTCAAGGGTTGCATCGAGCTTTTTGGGGCCCTGTCAAAGTCAGCAGTGCAGGCTGCAAAAAGGGTAGATTCCCGCTTGGCTGTCTTTCGCAACGCCCTACTGCCCGCGAATTCGCAGTTGTTCAGGGAGCTGAACCGTGATATACTGGCGCAGACTGCAATCAACCTGGGATGGGATTGCCGTAATCTCTATCCAGGTCGATGGCCATAGCGATACGAGGGAGGAATTGCCATGAACTTTCAAGGGATTCTCATCGGTGCAGCAGCCTTTATCATCATCGGGGTCTTTCACCCTGTGGTCATCAAGGCCGAGTACCATTTCGGGACCAGAAGCTGGCCGGTGTTTCTCATAGTTGGCGCAGTGGCGTTGATCTTGTCGGTGTTCCTGGAGAGCACCTTGTGGTCGGCGATATTGGGGGTGTTTGGATTCTCCAGTCTGTGGAGTATCAGAGAGCTGTTTGAACAAGAAGAGCGTGTGGAGAAGGGATGGTTCCCAGCGAACCCCAATAGGGAGCACGTGGAGCAGTAATCTGGGCGATGCTCACTCGGCGCCCACTTGGTGTGTTCGGCAACAGAAGTCCTTTGCGGGATTATTAGAGGGTGGATATGAAAGCAAAAAAGATCGTACGGTTTGCATTGATTGGTCTCGTTTCGATACTCGTTATTGGGGTCTTGGGCATGCTGGTTTGGTCAAAGACAGGCACATACCCTGCACGAGCTGTAGCCCTGTCCGCGCTCGAGTCAACGGACAGGGTGACGATTACCCAGGACAAGTGGATCGTGTTTGCGCCTGTGGAGGAGACAGAGACCGGGTTGATCTTCTACCCGGGCGGCCTGGTAGAGCCAACCGCCTACGCGCCTGTTTTGCGAGAGATTGCAGAAAATGGCGTGCTCGTCGTCATCACGCCCATGCCATTGAACCTGGGCATATTGAATACAGGCGCTGCCAATGCCGTAATTGACGAGTATCCGCAGATTTCTACCTGGATCCTGGCCGGGCATTCCCTGGGCGGCGCATCGGCAGCCATATTTGCGGAGAGCAACCCAACCAGGATAGATGCCATCGCGTTTTGGGACTCTTATCCGCCCGATAGTGCTGACCTGTCCGATAATGAGATACCCGCGCTGTCCATCTTTGGCACCACGGACGGTATTCCGAACACCGACAACTTTGATGACAAGAGACACCTCTTGCCATCAAACACGCTATTCGTTGGCATCGAAGGCGCCAGCCATGCTCAATTTGGCGACTATGGCC
>JASFLR010000508.1:0-3560 GCA_050117995.1 Anaerolineae bacterium | reverse complement strand
ATTGGGACCCTGTCAGGCCTCAGACGGGCTGTCTGGCTGGTCAAGGATTTGCACCTGGAGCTCGGCAGCGTCCAGCACATCATTGCAATGCTGCACCAACAACATTCCGCGCTCATAAAGGGCGATTGCTTCCGCCAGCGACAGGTCCCCCCCCTCCAGGCGCTGGACGGTGTCATCCAGCTCGCCTACGGCCTGCTCAAACGAGAGATCTTTTACGTCGTTGCTCATTCGCTAACCCTCTCTGCTGCTCCTGTTGTACCGTCCTGCGCCGTGGCGCCAAACTCACCATCATGCACGCGGATCGTCAGCGCATCCCCGGCGCTCACCTGACCTGTGCTGCGCACCACGTCCCCACCCTCTGCCAACCGGACGATCGCATAGCCCCGCTGCAGGGTGGCCTGCGGGCTGAGGGCAACCAGCCTGGGCTGGAGGGCCTCCAAGCCAGAGCGGCGCAGGCTCAAGCTATACGCCAGGGCGCGGGATGCCCGCCGCATTAGGTCGTCCACCTGCTGGCGGTGCGTGTCGACACGCGTCCGGGGCGACAGGCGCTGCAGCGATCGCTGATGACCCTGGAGCACCTGGCGCGCCTGGACCAGACGGCGCTCCATGCCCCTCGCCAATAGCTCCCTAGCAGCGGCAAGTTGTCGCTGTAGCTCGGCTCGATCGGGGACGGCCAACTCGGCTGCCGCCGAGGGTGTGGGAGCGCGCAAATCGGCCACGAAATCTGCGATGGTAAAGTCGGTCTGATGACCCACGCCGCTGACCACCGGATGTCGGCTGGCGACAATGGCCCGCGCTACCCTCTCGTCGTTAAAGGCCCACAAATCCTCGAGCGAACCGCCGCCGCGGACGAGCAGGATGAGATCCACATCGTCACGGGCATCGAGGGCCTGGATCGCGTCGACGATCTGGGCTGGCGCCCCGTCCCCTTGAACCATCGATGGCGAAAGGAGCACCCGGACCAGCGGATAGCGGCGCTGCAGCACATCGAGCACGTCACGCAACGCGGCCGCCTGGGGCGACGTGACGACTCCCACCACACGGGGGAACTGGGGCAAGGGACGCTTGCGATCATCTTCGAACAGGCCCTCGGCCTCCAGCCGGTCGCACAACTCCTCAAAGAGGGCGTGAAGATCGCCCGATCCGGCGCGCTGCAGGTCATCCACATAGAGCTGATAACTTCCACGCGGCGGATAGACCGAGATGCGTCCCCGGGCCAGGGCCGCCGCGCCATGCTCGGGCTGCCAGCGCAGCCGCTGGGCGTCCGAGCGCCACATCACGCAGCTGATGGCCGCCTCGGCATCCTTGAGGGTGAAGTAGAGGTGCCCCGATGCCGCCCGGGTGAAATTCGAGATCTCGCCCCGCACACGGACGTTGCCCAGTTCTGGATCAAGCTCCAGCAGATCTTTGATGTGGAGGGTGAGCTGGCTCACGGTCCATAGGGGCCGCCCGGCTGCAGAGAAGTCTGGATCCTGCCCCGAAGGTTGAATGCCAGGAAATGCCCGCTGCATCAGATCTGTTCCTCACGGCTCATCACACGGATGCCCGCGGTCCCGGCTACGATCACATCGGTAGCCATGTCCAGGAACAAGCCATGCTCGGCAATGCCGGGCCGGTCGGCAAGCGTGCGGGCCAGGGTATGGGGATCGGCGATGCCCTCGGGGAACCGGCAGAGGACCATATAGTTCCCGTCGTCGGTAATGGCTAGAGACCCATCGCTCTCCCGTCGCATCTCGGTGCGGCACCCCAGCGCGTTGAGCCAGTGCAACTGCACCTGGTAGCCAAATGGCACGAGGTCCACCGGTAGGGGACCTCGGCCCAGGCGCTGGACTACCTTGGACTCGTCGACGATGACCACAAATCGATCGGCCTGGCTCTCGACGATCTTTTCCCGGAGTAGGGCGCGGCCCAGGCCCTTGATCATGTTCAGATCGCCGTCCACTTCGTCGGCCCCGTCTATAACCAGGTCCAGCCGCTCATGATCAGCCAGCGTGGCAAGGGGAATGCCGCGGGAGCGAGCGCGCTCGGCCGTCTGCTCCGAGGTGGGCACACCGACGATATCGTGCAAGGTGCCGGCCCTGAGTTGCTCACCCAACAACTCGAGGAAGTAGGCAGTCGTGGAACCGGTGCCCAGGCCCAGCACCATCCCGCTCTCAAGGTAGGCCAGCGCCCGGCGGGCTGCTTGCTCTTTCAGGTTCATTGTGTGTCCCAAAGATGAATCGCAAACAAAGTCCAACCCGGCGCAGATCGATCCCAAAACTCCCGGCGGACTCGTGGCCCGCCGGGAGTCTGTGTGCGAACTGCGTCCCCGGTCGGGCTCAGCTCAGTGCAGCGCGAACCTCTTCCAGCCGCCCGGCGCTCCCCAGCTTGGTATTCTTGTGGGCGATAAAGTTGGCATACTCGGCCATAAAGATCTTGCCCGGTGCGCGAAAGTCGAACTTTTCCGGCTCGTCGCGGAAGAACTCGCGGTGCACGCGGGTCCACACCAGGCGACCATCGGTGTCGATATTGACCTTGGTTACGCCCAGGGGAACCGCTTTGACAAACTCATCCTCGTCCACACCCCTTGCCGAGGGATCCATGGCGCCGCCGGCAGCGTTGATCCGCTCAACCTCTTCCCGCGGAACCGACGAGGAACCGTGCATGACCAGGGGAAAGCCCGGGAGCTCGGTCTGGATCTCAGCCAGCCGCTCAAAGTGCAGGCCCTGGGTTCCGCTGAACTTGTAGGCACCGTGGCTGGTACCAATGGCCACGGCCAGGCTGTCGCAGCCGCTTCGCTCCACAAACTCGGCTGCCTCGTCGGGGTCGGTGAGCATGGCGTGCTTTTCGTCGACCTGGATATCCTCTTCCACGCCGCCCAGCATGCCCAGCTCGGCCTCGACACTGATGCCCTTGGCATGTGCCCGGTCTACCACACGGCGGGTGATGGCAATATTCTCATCAAAGGGGAAATGGGAGGCATCAATCATCACCGAGCTGTAAAAGCCCGAGTCGATGCACTCGTAGCAGGCCTGCTCATCACCGTGGTCCAGGTGCACGGCAAAGATCGCTTCGGGAAAAACCTCCTCGGCGGAGCGGATAAGGCCCTCCAGCATCTTGACGCGCGCGTAATTGCGGGCACCGCGAGAAATCTGGATAATAAAGGGTGCATTGGAGTCGAGGTTCCCCTGGAACAGGCCAATACACTGCTCCATATTGTTGATATTGTACGCCCCCACGGCGAATTTGCCGTAGGCAACCTTGAACAGATCCTCTGTCGTGACGATCATCGCACTCTCCTTTCGCTCTTGGTTGAGATTTTGCCCTGGTCCGACCGGCTTTGGCACACCCTGCCATATGTACGCTGAGGCCTCTACCATTTTATCACAAATGGGACGCTACGCCAAACAAGGCGAGGCTCGGACGCTGCGCGGCTACGAGGGCTTGCTGGCGCGCCGTAACGCCCGAGTCCGTTTGCCGCGATATGGCTTTTCGAGTATAATCCCCGTGATCGCAGGCAGAGGCTGCCACCCGCAGAAGCCGCCATAGGCACCACGTCAGAAAGAGCAGTCACACAGGAG
>JASFLR010000507.1:0-3562 GCA_050117995.1 Anaerolineae bacterium | reverse complement strand
GGACGGCGGATCAAGAAAGGGCTGGGCTGTTGAACTGGGCGAACTCGATCAGGTTGCCTGCTGGATCGTAGAACTTGACCCAGCGCGCCGTGATCCCCACCTCAACGCCCCACGGTAGCTCGACGTTGTGGCTTTCCAGGTGCTCAATTGCCTCCGCCAGGTTGTTGACGGCAAATGCTAGCACAGGGAAGCGAGTGCCTCCTGGCTCCTGACGAGGCGCTGGCCGCCCCTCGACGAGCACCAAGTAGAGACCGTGCCCTAGATCGAGATGGGGCCGATGACCGTGATGGTCGAGCAGATGCAGTCCCATGACATCCCGGTAGAAGCGGGTCAGGGCAGACACATCCTCGGCCCACAAGCTAACGACGGCAACGTGATCGGGCGCAAATGACAACACCACGTCTCCTGCTCAGGGGCTGTCCTCAAATAGGCGATGGCTGCAACTCGCATCGTAGTCCAGGCCATAAACCTCTTTGAGGGTAGCAATGCGCTGCTGGATTTCCTCGTCAAAGGGGGATTTGCCCTCAAAGGCGTGAAGCACAATGCCTTCCAGCAGATCACCCAGAGAGATCTCGAAAAGCTCTGCCAGTCCCTTCAGCACTTTGAGCATCCTCTTCTCAATGCGGACGCCCGTTTGCACACGCTCGACGCGCAGTCTCGGTGGCTCGGACATTGCCGAGTGGTTCAATCCAGTCACATTTCACCTCCTGCTAACCTGAGATATGTGGCGTTCCAGGCGATAGTATCACACCAGCTAGTTGTGGTACCAAGGTACCATAGTAGGATTATACCATTCCGCTCCAAATCTGTCAAGTCGTGCCGGCAGGTCCGCTCGGTCTCGGGTGTTCTCCGGATCAAACAAGCGAAGGAGTGCCAGAGCCTCGCTGGGATAGGCAGCATGTGGGCGGCAAGCACAGAGGGGTTGAGCTCAACTGTCAAGCTCAACCCCTCTGTGCCAGGCTTTTCAAGTTACCTGGTGATCTAGACCCCCCGAGGGACTTCGAAGGCGCACCCTATCGCCAGCCTGGCAGGATTGCAGAGCGGCTGAGCCTTGAATGAATTTCTGTGGCGCCCGGCGCCCCGTGACCACAGCTTCACAGTCGGAGTGCTTTATCGAGCGCGAAACGCTTGTACCGGTTTCCTGAAGTCGGCCTGGTTACCGCTGACTGTCTGACAGGTTCAGGGCCGGATCATACCGGCTGTGTTCCCCCCGATGTCAGCCAGGGTGTCATATAGTATCTGAACGATGTACTTGCCATTGTGGGCATAGGCGCCGGGGTCCCCAACGCTGTAGAGGTAATTGTAGGCTGCCCGCACCAGCCGTGGTGTCCACGTGCGATACCGGTTATCGTAGGTGATCTCGTCGGGCTCGGGTGCGCCGTCGCCGTTGATATCTGCGAAGAAGTGGGGAGCGCTGTGGGCATCGTACACGATGGGCGTCCCCACCACGTCTTGGGCATACGCCTGGATTGCAGTGTAGAGGGCTTCCTGCAGAGTGGCGACCTCTTGTGAATGCCCTTCTCCGATGTCCCCGTCGCCGTCATAATCTACGGGCGCGATGTAGTCCTTGTGACCGCGAATGCTCTCAACCTCCACCATGCCGTGACAATCACGGCACTCCATCATCGATGGGTGATGTTTTGGCTTTGTAGTTTCATCGCTGAGCCTCTGACCGTGGCACGTGGCGCACTGTTCTTCATCAGGAGTCAACCGATGCCCGCCGTGGCATTCAACGCAGGTGTCAAATTCCGGGACGTGCGCGTTTCTGCCGACGTATGTTTCGCCTTTGTACTGGTACGCACCCCGGACCTCGCCGCCGAACAGTGTGGCTCCAGCAGCATAGTAATGAACGTCGGGCAGTTTCAGGGCCCCCGACACCGTGTCAGGAGCCAGCCCCTCGATCATCTTTTCGATGACGAGGGAGGATTCGCGCCCCTGGTGACAGGTCATGCACAGATTGCTGTCCGAATCTACAGAAACCGTGGCCTTGCTGGGGAACACGACCTTGTCCACGACGTATCGCATGGGCCTTGTCGGAATCGGATGACAGGTGGCGCACAGCAGCCCGTTGGACACTGGCTCGGCGTATCTGGCGCCTGATGTCACATACGTGGGCAAACCGGTAGCCGAGTGGCACCGGGCACAGTCACGATCCACTTTGCCTTCTGCATCCCAGTACCGCCAGGCTTTCTGCGATCCGTCAAGGTGCCCCACGTCGTCACGAACGAGATCCTCGACGAGCACGGCGTCCAGGTCCTCGATCGAGTCGTAAAGCAACTGGATGACATACTTGCCACCGTGAATAAAGGCCGCAGGGTTCTTCATCGAAACCTGGTAGTTGTACGCTGCCTTGAGGAGCCGCCCCGTCCAGGCGTTGTACTGGTTGGCATCGGTAGCCTCGCCTTCATCCAGCTCGCCGTTGCCGTTGGTATCCACAAAGAAGCAGGGGGAAGTGTGCGCTTTGTACACGATCGGCGTTCCGGCCTCTTCGGCGTACGCCTGGATGGCTTCGTAGAGAATCTCCTGCAGCCCTTCGATCTCGCCTACGATCCCCTCCTGGCTTTTCCTGTCGCCATCATAGTTCCCCTGGGAGCCTTCCTCCGCCCGGATGCGCTCCAGCTCGTCTCTTGCGTCTATGCCCTGGTGACATGCCGCGCAGCCCTGCAGCTTTAGCTCCAGGGTGTGTGGGTCATGGCAGTCGATGCACGTATTGAAGCCTTCGACGTGGGCAAACCGCGCGTCATAGAGCTTGCCCCTATACTGGTATCCCCCCATCGCCCAGGTTCCCATCTGGATTGCTACGGGGGCGGTGTAGACCTCAATGAAACCAAGCTCCTCGCTTACCGTGTCATCGTCGGCCAGTCCGACAGCGCCGATGGCGTCGTCAACGCTCTTCGTGGAAGTGCGACCCTGGTGGCACTGCATACAACGGGCCTCCTCGCCCAGGCTGGTCACTTCCAAGCCCGAGGGAAACGTCACGCTGGTCATCAGAGTGGCTGACTCGTCGTGGCAGGAGGTGCACGTGATCGCGGCGGTGCTGTGGGCAGAGGAAGCCCAAAGCCTCTCGTAGTAAGGATTTTCAGCGATGACCGTCGGCTCTGGACACTCTACCTCAGGGCATTCTGGGCACGTGACTTGGGGGCATTCTGGGCACGTCACCCCGGGTGGGCACACCGGACATTCCACTGTTGAGCATGGCGCCGCGGTTTCTGGTGTTCTGCAGGCTACCAGAAGCGCCACTGCGCCGAGCAGAAGAACTATCGTCCCCTTGGCAGATTTGTGCATGGGCTTATCCTCTTGAACACTATGCACTATGCCTGGCTACCTTTGAAGGATGCTGCCAGGCTGAGTTATGTCATTGCCAATTGTATTCTACCAGAGGTTAGGTTCGCCGTCAACTGGATTGGCGATCAACCCAGCAACTCCGAACGTGGTGTGCTGGCCGACAAGCACATCCGTCAAGAGACAAGCCCATTCGGCCCAAGTTTGACATTGTGGTTGCGTTGGCAACTGGTGATTCGAGACTCTTCGGGGCACGCCATCTCGCTCAGCTGCCTGACTG
>JASFLR010000506.1:0-3567 GCA_050117995.1 Anaerolineae bacterium | reverse complement strand
GTTGCTCAAGACGATCTATATGGTGCGGGATAGCTTGAGCCCGCGCCTCGCAATCGCCGGCGTTGTGCTGACTATGTTTGACGCGCGGACCAACCTATCCAAGCAGGTAGTCGATGAGATCAGGCGTTATTTCCCTGCCTATGTTTTCAAGACAGTTGTCCCCCGGAGTGTCCGGCTCAGCGAGGCGCCAAGCTATGGGGAGACGATACTGCGCTATGCACCCACATCGGTTGGTGCCGTTGCCTACCAAGCCTTGGCGCGGGAACTGGAAGAGAGAAGCCGGGCAGCGCCACAAGGGGACTGATGCCTCGATCGGACCGGCGGAGATCGAGAGTGTAGGAGGCTTTTCATGGGACGCAGAAGTGGACTGGGCAGAGGTCTGGGTGCCCTGATACCGGAGACCGAAGAGCCAGCTCGAGGCGTGGCACAGGTGCCGGTTTCGGCTATTACGCCGAATCCCATGCAGCCCCGCACTGCTGTTGATGCTGAGGCACTTGCCGAACTGGCGGCTTCGATCCGCGAGCACGGCATGATCCAGCCCCTGATTGTTACCCAGCAGGGACCGGAGCAGTATCAGTTGATCGCTGGCGAGCGTCGCTGGCAGGCAGCGCGGATGGCCGGCCTAGCACAGGTGCCGGTTGTCGTCAAGGAGGCCACCCCACAGCAGGCACTGGAGATGGCCCTGGTGGAGAATATCCAGCGGGCCGACCTCAATCCGCTTGAGGAGGCGGCTGCCTTCCGACAATTGGTGGACGAGTTTGATATGACGCAGGAGCAGGTGGCCGAGCGCGTGGGCAAGAGCCGCGTCTCGGTGACGAATACCCTGCGGTTGTTGCGCCTGCCGGCGGCCGTAAAACAAGCCCTGATTGATGGGGCTATCCGCGAGGGGCACGCCCGGGCGCTGCTTGCTTTGCCCACCAAAGAGTCTCAGGTGGCGGCCCTCAAGACGGTGATGACCAAGTCGCTGAGCGTTCGCCAGACCGAGGAGTTGGTCCGGCGCCTGACGGCTGAGCCTGCTGAGCCCAAGCCGCCTGTGCAGGTCTCGCCAGAGCTCAAGGCGCTCGAGGAGGACTTTCGCGAGAGCCTGGGCACCAAGGTCCAGCTCCACCGCGGCAGCAAGGGCAGGGGCCGACTGGTCATCCACTTTTACTCCGAAGAGGAGCTGCAGGCGCTCTATGACGTGATCGTAGGGGGTGGGTAGGGCTTCCGCGCGAGTGGGAGCCGATGGGTGAAGGCGAACAATGGCATGGATCTACCTCGGTTTGGCGCTCTTGTCGGGCGCGGCACTGGCCTTTGAGATCACCCTCACCCGTCTCTTTTCCGTAACTCAGTGGTATCACTTTGCATTCCTCGCTGTCAGTGTGGCCCTGCTGGGCTATGGCGCAAGCGGCACTGCCCTCAGCCTGATTCCCCGCTGGGTCAGACAGCCCACGCAGCGCCGCGCTTCGATCTTTGCCATCCTCTTTACATCAAGTGTGCTGGGCGCCTACCTGAGCCTGAGCCACCTGCCATTCGACTCCTACCGTATTGCCTGGGAGCGGCGCCAGGTATTGTACCTGTTCATCTACTATCTGGCCCTGACTGCACCGTTCTTCTTCTCGGGCCTGGTGACGGGCATGCTCCTCGCGGCTCACGCCCGGCATGCTGCCCGGCTGTACGCGGCGAATATGGTCGGCTCTGCAGCCGGAGGGCTCTTGCCGCTTATGGTGCTCGGGTCCGTCGGAGAAGGGACTGTCTTCGTTATTGCCGCGTTGGGCTTGCTCGCTGCCTCTGTGTTTCTGCTCCCCCGATTCGATGCCCCATCATCGATCTCACAGCCCCGCGCGCTCCTGGCGAGCCAGGCCGTGTTGCTTAGCGCCGTGGCCCTGCTTGTCGTGTTGTCAGTCGCTCTCCCCGCTCCTTTCCAGCTTCGCCTCTCACCCTACAAGGGGCTGAGCCAGGTCTTGCGTTTCCCCGATGCAGAGTTGGTCTGGCAGCGGTGGAACGCCTTCTCGCGAGTCGACAGCGTGGAGAGCTCTTCGATCCGCTCTGCACCGGGGCTAGATCTGGCGTACACAGGCAGGCTGCCTCAGCAGGGCGGCATCTTTGTGGATGGTGATGACCTCAGCCCCGTAGACGCCGGTGGGGTCAGGACCGGTTACCTGGCCCACCTGCCCCTGGTGCTTCCCTACCGGCTGCGTCAGGATGCGCGCGCTTTGGTCCTGGAGCCGGGCGGCGGGCAGGCTGTGCTGCTGGCACTGAGCGAGGGCGCCTCGTCGGTAGTTGCAGTGGAGAGCAATCCCTTGGTTGTGGAGGCCGCTGGCAGCGTCTACCGGGGTGATCGCCTGGCGGTGGTCAGTGAGGGCGGGCGTCACTATGTGCGCAGCACGGATGAGCAGTTTGACCTGATCCATCTGGCCTTGGGTGACGCCTACCGCCCTGTGACCTCCGGGGCCTATAGCCTGGGCGAGCGCTATGACCTGACTGTAGAGGCCTTTGAGGACTATCTGAAGCGCTTGAGGCCCGGTGGCCTGCTGGTGATCGAGCGCTGGATGCAGTTGCCGCCCAGCGAGTTGCTGCGTGCTGGGGCCATTGCTGCCGAGGCGCTGCGCCGCCAGGGAGTGGAAGAGCCTGCCTCCCAGCTTGCCGTGCTGCGCGACTGGCAGGTGGGCATGATCCTGGTCAGGAACGGCGCCTACAGCTCCGCCGAGCTAGAGATAATCCGCGAGTTCAGCCGGGCCAGGAGCCTGGATCTGGTGGCCTTGCCCGGGCTGGCCGAGGTTGAGGCCAACCGGTTCAACCTGTTGGATGAGCCAGTCTACTACCGGGCCTTCCAGCAGCTCCTGACCGACTCGCAGGCGGCCTATGCCACACAGAGTTACAATGTGGTACCCCCGACTGATGACCAGCCTTTCTTCTTTCACTTCTTCAAGTGGAGCCAGACCGGGGCCGTGCTGCGGCAATTGGGCCGGATCTGGCTGCCCTGGGGAGGCAGCGGGTATTTCGTCCTCATTGCTCTGTTCGCGGTCGCGCTGCTCACCTCCAGTGTGCTGATCCTGCTGCCACTTGCCGTCTCCAGGAAGCGGGCAGGGATGCTGGAGGGTCCAAAGGGGCGCACACTGGCCTATTTTGGCCTGATCGGACTTGGATTCCTTTTTGTCGAGATGCCCCTGATGCAGCGCTTCATCCTCTTCCTGGATCAACCGGTCTATGCCTTTGCTGCTGTACTCGCTTCGATCCTATTCTTTTCCGGGCTGGGCAGCCTGGCAGCGCCGAGGCTGTCCCTCCATCGCACGCTGCCCCTTCTGGCCTTGGCAGCTCTTTTATACCCGGTTGTCCTGCCTTTGCTGCTCGGTGCCCTGATAGGCGCGCCGCTGGGACTTCGATTGCTGGTTACCGTGATCTCCCTTTCACCCCTTGGCTTTCTCATGGGCACCCCCTTTCCTGGCGGGCTGGACTGGCTGCAGCAGCGTGCACCCGGCATGGTCCCGTGGGCATGGGCTGTCAACGGGTACTTGTCCGTGCTAGCCTCGATACTGGCAGCCATGATCGCCTTATCCGCCGGCTTCTTCTGGGTGCTGGCTGCCG
>JASFLR010000505.1:0-3568 GCA_050117995.1 Anaerolineae bacterium | reverse complement strand
GCGATGATCCTCATCACGCTGGCGAAACGACTGGAGGCCAACCGCCGCCCCCTCCCCCCTCCCGGACCGGAACGGCTGAAGGTCCTTCTGCGGCGGGCGTTCCTGGATCGCGACATGGCCTCGCACGAGGAATGGATCCGGCGGCAGCCGGTGGCGGGGGACGCAGGGCAGATCGAGCCCGAGGCATAGTCATACCCCGCATATAGGTTCTGAAGCCAGGAACACGCAATTAGGCATTGAAGGCCAATTTGTGATATAATCGTGTCGACGGACTCGGCAGTCTCTGCGAGGAGAGGGAGTGCACCGATGAAGGTTGACCGCATTGAACTCTATCACGTGGCCATTCCGCTGCCCAAGCCGTTCTACCCTGCCTGGATCCCGGGCTATCCCCAGACAGTGAACCGCTTTACCCTGCTACGCCTGACGACCGACGATGGGGTGCAGGGCTTGGCTGCCGGCGTGGCTTTCGAGGAGGAGCGTGAGGGCCTGGGCGGATTGCTGGGCCCATACCTCATCGGGCTGGATCCGACCGATATCCCCACTGCGCGCCAGCGCATACGGGAGGCCAGCTATCTCGGCTGGCACAACTATTGGATCGAGGCCGCCTTCTGGGACATTCTGGGCAAGGTCGAGGGCAAACCGGTGTGGGCGCTGCTCGGCGGGCAGGAGGCCGGGTGCGCCGAGGTCTATGCCTCCACGGGCGAGGTGCATGCCCCCGAGCAGCGCGCCGAGGAGGTACTCCAGCTCCGGGAGATGGGCTTCCGCACAGTTAAGTTGAGGGTACACAGTTTTGACCCCGCCGAGGACGTGGCTCAGGTGGAAACGGTTCGACGCGCAGTGGGAAGCAGCATACAGTTGGGCGTGGATGCCAACCAGGGCTGGCGCGTGGCCCTCATCGACGATGCCCCATTGTGGACGCTGGAACGGGCCACCGAATTCGCCCGAGCCTGTGCCGATCTGGATGTGAGCTGGATCGAAGAACCGCTAGATATGTATGCATACGACCAGCAAGCGGAGCTGTGCCGCCGGTCTGCGGTGCCGATTGCCGGGGGAGAGATGAATGCCGGCTGGCACGAGTTCAAGGTGATGCTGGAGAAGGGCAGCTACGATATCTACCAACCAGACGCGACGATGGGTGGCGGCATCAGCGATGCCAAGAGGGTGTTGGACACCTGCGCTGAGAAGGGGCTGGGCTACACGCCCCACACATGGACCAACGGCCTGGGATTCTTGATCAACCTGCACGTCTATGCAGCCGGTGCCCGCGACTACCCTATCGAGTATCCCTACGAGCCGCCAGGCTGGATCCCGGAGGCGCGAGATGGCCTGCTGACCCATCCGATCGAGGTAGCCGCAGACAGTACGGTTGCGGTGCCCGACGTCCCCGGTCTTGGCATCGAGCTGGACGAGGAGAAGCTGGCGCGTTTGGGCCAAAAATACTTCGAGATCACGTCACGGGGCATAGCCATCAAGACGGTGCGCGACAAGGGCCTGTTCGCTGCGCTGTCCCTGGCCCGGAAGCGCCGCCGCTAGGCACAGGCATAGGAGACGAGGACTGGACACGGCATGAACCCGAACTGGAGAGAGATGGGCTGCGATGCGCACGGGGCGGACGCGGTGGCGGCGGTGCGCATCTGTGAGGCATTCAGTGCAAAACGGGCACCTGAGGGCACGGCCCAGATGTGATGGTGTCTTTGAGCTACACGGCATAGCGAGTTCCTAAGTTGAGGGGAATGGGAAGAGACTCAGGTCCCCGGTTCCCCGGACCGGCGTTTTCTGGAGAGGAATGAATGGACGAGACAAGACGCTGCAGGATCCTGGCAGTATCAAGCTACGACTGGAAATCAAGCATCCGCAACAGGCTGGATCTCAGTGGATACAGCAACGACGAATTGCGCACTGCCAGTAGCGGTTTGCAGGCCATCGCCGATGCCGAAAAGGATCCACCCGATCTGATCATCTACAGCCTGTCCACCCTCGACTTGGACGCATACGAGTTCTGCCGGAAGTTGCACTGGACCCCTGCGCTTCAGAACGTCCCGGTCCTCCTGGTGGGTTGGCTCTCGCCCACGATCGTGTATCCGGAGGCACGGCTCGCGGGCGCTTCCGGCTATCTGTACAGTGCCGTCCATTCTCAGAATCTGATCACCGCCCGCAACGCACTGTTGCGGGGCGATACCTACTACCCATCGCTGCCTTTTGAGCTGGCGTCGATGGATGCCTCAACCGGCGAACAGGGCTGTGCGGTGCTGGTCATCGACGACAATCCGGCGATGGGCGAGCTCGTGCAGATGATGCTGGGCCGGGCGCGCAACGACGACGTGCGATATGCCAACAGCGGACCGAAGGGCCTGGACGCTGCCAAGAAGAGCCCTCCGGACCTGTTTGTGCTAGATATCATGATGCCCGGCTGGGATGGATTCGAGACCTATCGCCGTATCAGAATGGCATCGAACCTGGAGACGGTCCCCGTGCTATTCCACACCGCTTACGCCCGGGCCTCCAGAATGGCACAGAGCGTGGGGGCGTCGGGTTGTCTGATCGCGCCATATGGTGAGGAAGAGCTGGTGGCAGCACGCGACGCCGCCCTGCGCGGGGAAGTCTATGAACCCGAGCCCGAGGGCCAGGAGTCCTGAGGCTAGCACGCCAGTGTTACACAGCGTGAATTCGTAGACAACGGGATATGATGCGCCTGCCTGGAGGGCCGATGTCCCGACCCGCTCCTACGCAGGACCAGGCAAAGGCGTTACGGTTGCCCTGCCGCGCCGTGAAGGGAGCCGACTGAAGACGATAGGGAACCACGCACTGCAGCGTTTTGCGAATCCTCGCACTTGGTAGTATCCTATAGGCAGTACAAACGCAGCCGAACTCCTCTTGAGCCCACGGAGGCAGTATCACGAGGTGACAGATGTCCGTCCGATTTGATCGCATCGCAAAGGCCCAGGCCCTCATGCGCGAGCAGGGGATGGCGGGTATCATGATCATGAACCACGACGACTATCGCTACTTCTTTGGGCGGGACTGGGCGCAACCCAGAGCCATCCTGCCCTTCGAGGGTCCCCCGGTCTTGATCGCCTTCGCGGGCGAGGAGCCCGCCATCCAAGCGTACGTGCAAGATGGGGCTGTCAAGGTCTTTACCCACGTAGGGGAGCAGATGGCTGCCGTCTCGGGCACCTTCCGCGAGCTGCTCGGGCCGGCGCAAGCTGCGGGGTTGGGTGAGATACCAAAGATCGGAATGCAGATGTGGTTCGACACGCCGGCATTCCTGGTCGATATGTTCCGCAAGATGAACCCGCGCTTTGAGCTGGTTGCCTCCGACCCGGTCATGGACGCGTTGCGCATGGTCAAAGAACCAGAAGAAGTCGAGCTGCTGACCGAAGCACAGCGCATCGCCAGCCTGGGCATGGATTGCGCACGCGAACTGATCAAGCCCGCCACAAGCGCACACGAGATCGCGGCAGAGGCATTGTGCACGATGATGAGAGCCGGTGCCGAAGGTACCAGCACGCCACTCCACGTGAACGTCGGGCAGGACACGTGCATGATCCACGGGCGCGTGAGCCCGAAG
>JASFLR010000504.1:0-3572 GCA_050117995.1 Anaerolineae bacterium | reverse complement strand
ACGCCGTTCTCGACGGTCTGGGCTGCCATGCGGATGCCGTTGCGGATTGCGCGGGCATCAGACCGGCCATGCCCGATGATCACCGCACCATCCACTCCCAGCAGGGGAGCGCCGCCATACTCCCGGTAGTCCAACCTGTTCTTGACCTGGTCGAAGGAAGACTTGGCCAAAAGGGCTCCCAGCTTGGACAGATTGCTGCTGGTGAGCTCTTCCTTCAGCACCCCCAGCAAGAACTTGGACACACCCTCTGCCAGTTTGATGATCACGTTGCCGGTGAAGCCATCAGTCACGCAGACGTCAGCGTACCCAGCGGGCACGTGTCTGCCCTCGGCGTTGCCCACGAAATTGAGTTTGCTAGCCCGGAGGATGGGGACTGTCTCCTGAACCAACTGGTTCCCTTTGCCCTCCTCCTCGCCGTTGGAGACGATGGCTACCCGTGGGTTGGAAACGCCCAGGACCCGCTCTGCATAGATTGCACCCATGTGGGCAAATTGGACCAGGTATTCGGGCTTGCAGTCCGCGTTGGCCCCAATGTCCAGAAGAAAGCAGTAGCCCTGCTCCGTCTGGCTGGGAAAGATGGTCGAGATAGCCGGCCGCTTGATCCCCCGGATGCGGCCCAGGCGAAACAGCGCCGCTGCCAGCGCTCCACCCGAATTTCCGGCGGTGAAAAAGGCATCGGCCTCGCCGCGCTTGACGAGTTCCATCGCCACTACCATGGACGAGTCCTTCTTGGCCTTTACGGCTGCCGCCGGATGCTCGTCCATTTCGATCACCTGGCTTGCGTGGTGCAGCGATACAGGCAGCCCCGCTAGGTCGAACCTGTCTAGTTCGGGCTGGACCTCTTCTTGCTTGCCCACGAGGATGATCTCCAGGCCCAAGTCACGAGCAGCCTCGATGGCACCCTCTACCACGACTGCCGGGGCATCGTCTCCACCCATTGCGTCAACAACAATCTTCATACCCTTCTCCCTCCACGTCGTTCACTTCCATATGAAAGAACACGAATCTCCGTCAGAAGTCTCGCTGGACTATCAAATCAGAGGAGATTGCAGACCGAACCGGCGACAACGCCGTGCCAGTTCCTGCAGTAGACGTGTCCTGCATGAATTGCCTGATTGGGCTACCGAAAGAGCTTCTCCAATTCTGCGGTGCTGGGCTCCGTCGCCACATGTTTGCCGTCGATCAGAAGCGTCGGCACAGAGCGGTTGCCGCCGTTCAGTTCCTCCACGTAGCGAGCCGCTTCCTGATCTTTGGAGATGTCTATCTCGGTATAGTCTATGGCATTGCGGTAGAGCCAGCGCTTGACCCGCAGCACGCTACCGCACCAGGGGCGGGTGTACATTACGACATGGGGCTTTTTACCTGACATTCCTGACCTCTGTGACAAATCTGATCGACAGTCACTAGTTTACCCCAAGACTCCCGGGAGCGCAAGTTGCTCGCGACTGCACTGCAGGCATGCCCCGGAGCGGTCGCTCTTTGGCAGCCTCCATTCGCTCATCTGGCAAGTACTTGACAAAACGATGGCGGACGCCCCAGGTTCTCGGGTGCGGTTACGGCAGCAGCCAAGTTT
Source organism: Anaerolineae bacterium (assembly GCA_050117995.1). Lineage (GTDB taxonomy): Bacteria > Chloroflexota > Anaerolineae > JAAYZQ01 > JAAYZQ01 > JBFFCR01. The sequence goes on along the minus strand of JASFLR010000504.1, from coordinate 1,999 downwards.
GGCATTTGCGTGCGAATATGGTAGAATACTTTTGCGCCAGGCGCCATCGCCTGGCGTCAGTTATGCATGATGGACGACCGACGAAGGCGGACTCATCAGGCAATACGATGAGCCGTCTATTTTTGTGCCCAGAGGCAGTCGCGGTCGTTGAAGGAGTTGTACGGATGAGTAAAAAGAAGAAAAATCGAGACATGCAGATGATTCGCAACATCGGCATCATTGCCCACATCGACGCGGGCAAGACCACGGTGACCGAGCGCGTGCTGTTCTATTCCGGCCTCACCCATCGCCTGGGGAGCGTGGACGATGGCACGACCGTGACTGACTTTATGCCCCAGGAGCGGGAGAGGGGCATCACCATCCAGTCGGCAGCCATTACAACCTCCTGGCGAGATTACCAGATCAACGTCATCGACACACCGGGGCATATTGACTTTACCGCAGAGGTGCAGCGCAGCCTGCGGGTGCTGGATGGTGGCATTGTCGTGTTCGATGGCGTGGCGGGTGTCGAACCCCAATCAGAGACGGTGTGGCGCCAGGCCGATCGCTATGGTGTGCCGCGGATCTGTTTTGTGAACAAGATGGACCGGGCCGGCGCGAACCTGAACCGGGCCATTGGCAGCATTGTCAAGCGGCTGGGAGCCAATCCCGTGCCAGTGCAGATGCCGATTGGCAAAGAGAGCGACTTTTGTGGGGTCATAGACCTGATCGACGGCAAGGCGGTCGTCTACTGTGACGAGAACCACACCGAGCCGTCGATTACAGAGGTTCCGGAGGAACTCCAGGCCGAATTCGCCATGCGCCGCGAGGAGATGATCGAAAAGCTCGCGGAGCTGGACGACGATCTGGCCGAACGCTACCTGGAGGGTGAGGAACTGTCCCCCAAGACGCTGCGCTCGGTCCTCCGCCAGGCGACCCTCGCAGGGGAAGCGGTCCCGGTGCTATGTGGGACGGCCCTGCGGAACAAGGGTGTGCAGATGCTGCTGGACGCAGTGGTGGACTATTTGCCGTCGCCGCTGGATGTGCCTCCCATGGAGGGCATGGACCCGCAGACTGGGGAAAAGATAGCCTGTCCACCCGATCCCGAGGAACCCACGGCAGCGCTGATCTTCAAGATCAGCACCGATCCCTATATGGGACGGTTGGCCTACTTCCGGGTTTACTCAGGGGCGGTGCGGCGCGGGGAGACGCTCCTGAACCCGGTCAGCGGGCAGCGGGAGCGGGTCGGTCGGTTGCTGCGCATGCATGCCGACCGCCGCGAAGAGGTTGACGAGATTGCGGCGGGCGATATCGGCGCGGTACTGGGACTGAAGGGCACGACGACGGGGGAGACGCTGAGCGATGAGGCACGGCCGCTCGTTCTGGAGCAGATCACCTTCCCCGCGCCCGTCATCGAGCTGGCGGTAGCGCCTCGCTCCAAGGCCGACCAGGACCGGTTGTCGGTGGCTCTGCAGCGGCTGATGGAGGAGGACCCCACATTTCAGGTCCGCACAGACGAGCGGCTGGAACAGATTGTGCTGGCAGGCATGGGGGAGCTCCATCTGGACGTGATCCTGGACCGGATGCGCCGCGAGTTTGGTGTGGATACACAGGTCGGCAGGCCCCACGTGGCCTACTATGAGACCATCACCCGCAAGGCGCGCGCCGAAGGCCGCCTGGTCAAGCAGACGGGCGGGCGCGGGCAGTTTGCCGTGGTGGAGATCGAGATCGAGCCGCTGCCATCAGGCGCAGGTTTCGTCTTTGAGAACAACGTAGTTGGTGGGGCAGTGCCGCGCCAGTTTGTCTCTTCGGTCCAGGCTGGCATCCGGGATGCGATGGCCAAAGGCGTGCTGGCAGAGCATCCGATGGTCGATATCAAGGTCGCGCTGGTGGACGGCAAGGCTCACGATGTGGACTCCTCTGAGCGCGCCTTTCGCACGGCGGCATCGATGGCCATGCGCGAGGCCGTGTCAAAGGCGGGCCCAATCCTGCTGGAACCGGTCATGCAACTGGAAGTCGT
>JASFLR010000503.1:0-3575 GCA_050117995.1 Anaerolineae bacterium | reverse complement strand
CCGCCGCAGCAGAGGCCGTGCCCCAGATCGCGCAGTCGATGGGAAGCGAGTATTCGCAGGTGCGAGTAGCGGCGGCCAATGCGCTGGAAAAGATTGGACCGGCCGCTTCGGCAGCGATCCCGGCGCTCAGGGCAAGCCGGTCGCACTGGAATGCAGATGTACGGCAGGCCGTGGCCCGCTGCCTGGCCCGCATCGATCCAGCGGCAGAGATGGCAGCTAGGACCGCCAGACAGGGGCGGCGCGCAAGCAGAACACCGGGTGTCCCCGACAAGGCGGCCGGAACCCGCAGACAGGCTCGACCGGCGAGTCCGCCGAGTCCGGCAGAGCTGTCTGTTCTCCTGAGCAAGATCATGCAACTCAGGCAGTTGAGCGATATGTCACAGCGGGTGAAGGTGTGCGAGCAAGCCCTGGCGCTGGTGAGCCGCGAGGCTGATCCCATGTTGTGGGCGGGCTTGCAGAACGAACTGGCCAAGAGCCTGGCGTCGAGCACGGGCGGGGATTTGGCCACGAATGTTGAAGGGGCTATCGACCACTTTGAGCAGGCACTGGGTGTGTATACCCACCAGGCCTATCCGGAAGAGTGGGCTATGATACAGAGCAATCTGTGCTCGACCTACCGGAAGCGGGTAGCAGGCGATCGGGCGGAGAATATCGAGCGGGCCATCGCTTGCGCTGAAAGGGCGCTGGAGGTGAGGACACGGCAAGCGGATCCCGAAGGCTGGGCCACCTCGCATAACAACCTGGGCAACGCGTACCGGGACCGCATCGTGGGCGACCGGGGGGAGAACCTCGAGGAGACGGTCCGCCATTGCCGTCTGGCTGTGGAGGGATTCTCGCGGCAGAGCAACCCCTGGAAGTGGGCAACGGCTCATAACAACCTGGCCAATGCTTATCAGGATAGGATTGGCGGCGACAAGGCGGAGAATATCGAGCAGGCAATCCATCACTACCAGGAGTCGCTAAAGGTGTTCACCCGGCAGTCGACCCCTGAGGATTGGGCCTGGGCTCACTCTAATCTGGGGGCGGCATATCATGCGCGTCTGCGCGGTGACCGGGCCAAGAATATTGAAGAGTCGATCCGCTACAGCAAGCATGCGCTGAAGGTGTATACGCGTCAATCAATCCCACAGGAGTGGGCGGCTACACATGTGAACCTGGGGAATGCCTATCGAGACCGCGTGTATGGCGAGGCGGCAGAGAACCTGGAGAAGGCGCTGGGGCACTACCGGCAGGCGTTGGAGGTGTTCAGCCGGGAGCGCCACCCTCAGTGGTGGGCCAAGATCCAGGAGCAACTGGCGGGTGCTGGAGAGAACGGTGGTGGACAAATCGCCGCCAGCAAAGGCTCTGACACCAAGCACCAGCCGACGCTCACCCATGCGCAGTTCTACGAGGAGGAGTCGCGACGGCAACCTGGGGAGAAACGCGAGCTGCGGCTGGTATACTCCAAGGCTCCAGAGGGCAAGTATGAGACGAGCATTATCCTGGTGTACCAGTGGGATGTGGAGTTGCCGGAGCAGGAGGCCCAGCGGCTGGCGATCCGTGCGGTGGCGTATATCTCGTGTGCCATCTATGACGCCGCGGTGAGCGCGGGTCTGCCGTGCCAGCCCTCGCCAATACCGAATGGGCGGAGGCCGGCGTGGCTGATCGCGGGCGAGCGGGTGCCGATATCGCTGACGCTGTCCGACGTCGAGGTTTCGCAGAGAGCCTGCCAGATGTCGGTGGGCCCGATGATTTTCTTCGTCGATGAGCTGCCCGGGAATGTGGGTCTGCTGGCAAGGCTAGCGGAGGGGTTCAGGACGCGGTTTGGCACGATCAGGGTGTAGGAGGGGAGCTGGAGTGATGAAGGTGTGACAAAATCGTCACCGAATCATTTTCTCATCAGGTCAGCTCAGCCAACCTGGAGCGTGAACGAGAAAAAGCCGGACCGGGCCAGTTGTATCCCCCTATCGTCCCAGATCGATGCTATGAATCCCAGGTTGTGGTTGCCTGACCGCATATGCAGTTCGGAGTAGGGCATAAAGAGTACGATTTTCTGGGGGCCAATGTAGAATTGCTTCCGTTCGCATAATGCCCATGCCCACACCATGCCGTCCTGCGCAGTGTATTTGTCATTGAAATCTCTCAGAGGCGCACCGCTAGCCAAGAAGAACTGCGCTGCTGCCGCGAAAGTACGATTCCCGGCGTTAAAGACGGTGAAGGCAAGGTGAATCTTCATACCTGTGGTACCTTGGCGCTCCACGTCGAACTCGGTTCGCACCTGTCCGATGGTCGCGGACGGTATGGGCCGTCGCCTCTGGCTTGGGGTATAGTCTCTGGTGATAGGCTTGTACTGCTGTTTCTGTTGATCCTGCCAGTACTTGCCGCGCATGTTCCTCTGCTGTGTCTCCTGCATCTGGCGCATGAACGCCTGAGACTGTGACTCTCCGGGTCGTCTGAACATCTGCACACCTCCTTCTTGTGTGGACCTATACAACCCGACCCTCAACTACTCAACATTATAGTGCACAAGGTCGCATTTGTCAATAGCACGAATTGACGCACAAGGGGGCGCTCACGTGGCCCAGAGACGGGCCTGCGTCGACGGGGGGGGCGGGGGGGGGCCGGGGCGCAGTGCGCGCCATCCGCCCGGTTGTCAGCCAAGGGCGCCCGATTCGAACTCGGCCGGCGGGGTCTCGATGACGTCGGTGGCAAGCAGCACCGGCTCGTCCCTGCCTGAGGGAAGGAAGGAGATGGCCGGCGGGATCGGTTCTGCCGTCACCTCCGCTCCGGGCTGCTTGCGCTCGACGTAGAAGATGAGGGCCACCTGACCGGTCTTTTCACCGGCGGTCCGCTTCCATCCGATGCCCATGGCGTGGGCGCCGTAGCGGCGCAGCAGCTCGCGGCCGTGGCGCTCTTTGAACTCGCGTATCCAGGCATACTCTTGCCTGTCTGCGATCGGTCTATTCATGGGTGTCCTCCGGCGTCCAGTCGCTGCGCCCATCGGCAGGTACGGCCCCGATGCGGCGCGGAACGCTCACAGGTCGATCTCCAGGGCGCGGGCCATCGTCACTCCGGCGTCAGGTTTGAGCCGGCGCAGCTGTTCAAGTCCCTTCTGCAATCTGGGTCCACCCTTGCGGGCAAGTTCTTTGCCCAGCCGCTCCAGTCTCTCGATGTCGTCCTTGGAGACCTTGCGCTCCAGCACCTCGCTGGTGGTCATGGCTCCTGCCACCAGGGGCCTGATCGCTGCCAGCATGCTGCGGCGGACGTCCCCGTCCTTGGCGAACATGGTGAGCAGCTCGGCGCGGTTCACGTCGACAAATTCGGTAATCAGCCGCCCACGCTTGGAGATCTTCAGGCGCTTCTGCATGTCGCGCGAGATGCCGCGGCGGAACCTGAGGGCGTCCCGCCTGTCCCGCTCTTTGCGCGCCAGAGTGATCGGGCTGAAGCGGGTGGCCCGAAGCGCGGCGAGCTCTGCCAGCCTCTCCAGCCTGGGTTCGTCCTCCAGCGCCTCGGACCCGGTCTCAAAGAGGGAGTCGGAGATGGTTTCGAAGGAACCTGCGCAGAGGGTGGTGAGCTGAAGCTGGTTGAAGACGTTC
>JASFLR010000502.1:0-3576 GCA_050117995.1 Anaerolineae bacterium | reverse complement strand
TTGCGGACCATGCTGCTCGAGGGCGAGGGTCTGGAGGTCAGCGTCGCTGGCGAGGCATTGGGTCGTATCGGCGGACCAGCGGCCACAGATGCCCTGCTGACGGCCCTGGCCGATCCGCAGCCGACAGGCCGGTGGCACGCGGCCATGGGCGCTTTGGAGAGGATGGGAGAGCCATCTGTCGAGCCTCTGGTGGCCATGCTCGAAGGCCAGGATACCGACGCCCGGCGGAATGCTGCGCAGGCGTTGGGCTGGATACGGTCAGCTTCAGCCACCGAGGCCCTGGCCTACGCACTCAAGAACGATGTCGATGTAGCAGTACGCGCTAAGACTGCCTGGGCGCTGGGCGAGATCGGCGACCCGGCTGCACAGAGGGCGCTGGAGCGAGCCCAGTTGCACGATTCGGCTATCGAGGTGCAAACGGCAGCCGAGTGGGCACTGTCCCGGCTGCCTGCACAGTCGGAGGCGACCGTTGACTTGGCGACCCGCTGGGCATCGATATTCAGTCGACTGCAAGTGATGCGCTGGCTGGTCCTGGCTCTGTCGCTGACAGCAGCTGCTTGGTTATTGATTGGCAACCACCTTGCCGCCGGTGGGCAACGGCGGTTACGGTACCGGAATCGTTAGTTGAGGGCTACGCTGCGCACAGAGTTGTGTGGCCTACTGGCGAAGATGGTAACGCCCATGTAGGAGGTGCAAAGGTGATGAAAGCGCTTACCTATCCGCTCAAGAGTTTTGTCCAGGGCACAATCGCACCCGGACGATTGCGCTGGCTCGGTCCGTGGTTGCCCAGTCCAGCCATGGGGTGGCAGGAGCTGTGGCGTGAGATGCGCCCCCGCAGAATCCGCCGGTGGGGACGGGTACTACTCCTGGCCATTGCCATCGTCCTGGCTATAGGCGAGCTTGGTCCCTCGGCTTCCGCGGTCTTGGCGCTGCCATGACTACGTGCAGTTGCCAGCGAGTCGCTCGACCTTGGGTGAGCGGCTCGCCCTGCAGGGAGCAGCTCCCCTCACGAGGAGCGTGCGCATGTCTCTGATCGGATACACATATGCTGCTGAAGCTTGGATCTAGCATAAATGAGAGATTGAGCTGCAGAGTGTTTGCCTTTGTCGCGAGCAAAAAGGACCGAGAGAAAGGAGAGAAACTGTGAAGCAAAAATGGATCCTGATGGTCTTGGTCGTGGTGCTGTGCGGTCTCCTCGCGGGATGCCAGACGGCTGACACGCAAGGGGCTGATGAAACGCCAGTGTCTAATCCAACCGGTGGCGCCGAATTACCCAATCCGGCGGCTGCGTACTGCGAGGAGCAAGGGCACAAGTATGAGATCCGTACCGCCTCCGATGGAAGCCAGTCCGGCGTATGCATCTTTGCAGATGGCAGTGAGTGCGACGAGTGGGCCTATTATCGAGGCGAATGCGGACCGGGAAACGGCGGTCAGTGACGCCTGAGATTTGGACAGGGGGACGCAAAGGTGCAGATGGTGGATCTGTGGACGACTCCAAATATAGATGCATGTCCGCCGGCCAGCACGGGAGACGTTTGTCTGAACTGTGGGGCGTGTTGCGCTTCCTTTCGCGTCTCGTTCTACTGGTCCGAGTCCGACGAGGCGGTGATGAACTGCGTTCCGCCGGAAATGACCTGGCATGTGGCCCCACTACTGTGCGCCATGAAGGGAACGGACCGCCTGGATCCCTGGTGCGTTGCTCTACAGGGGAGCGCGGGTGTTAGCGTGCGGTGTTCCATCTACGACCGGCGTCCCTCTGTCTGCCACGAGGTGGCACCCTCCGGCCAGAATGGGATGGCCGATTTCTGGTGCGACCGCGCACGATCGCTCTGGGGCCTGCCACCTCTGGGTCTGGCTCAAGCTGGTGGGCAGGAAGGGTAGTCTGAAATGGAAAGACGACTATGGAGGGGTGAGATGTATAGAAGGATCGCTTTGGCAAGTTTGATCGTTATGCTGTTGACTGGCCTGCTGCTGTCCAGTAGCACAGCCGCTGCTCAGGGACCCACAGTTCAGGATTCGGATCCCGCCTGGCAGGTATTCTATTGGAACAATATGGCCATGTCTGGGGAGCGCGTGGTTCAGACAAGCGAGACCAGCCTCGATCACAACTGGGGGACCGAAAGACCGCATCCGGCAATCCAGGCTGACCAGTTCTCCGTTCGCTGGACCCGCTATCTCGATCTCGCCGGCACCTACCGTTTCACGGCAACCAGCGATGACGGCATGCGTGTGTATATGGACGGCATCCTGATCATCAACGAGTGGTACGATCATGCAACAAAGACGGTCTCGGTGGAGAGGGTGCTCGGCGCCGGGCATCACTGGGTGGTGGTGGAGTACTATGAGAACACAGGCGACGCCGTGGCCCGTTTCTCCTGGACGCCGGTGACATCCATCACCAACTGGCGGGGCGAGTACTTTAATAACAAAGCCCTCAGCGGCACTGCAGCCCTGGTCCGCGACGATGCCCAGATCAACTTTAACTGGGGAAGCGGCTCGCCTAAAGCGGGCACCGTCAACAGCGACAGCTTCTCCGCGCGCTGGACGCGGAACCTGAACCTGGGAGCCGGCACGTACCGGTTCAGTATGACGGTGGACGACGGCGGGCGCCTGTGGGTGAACGGCCATCTGCTGATCGATACCTGGAAGGATCAAGCGGTACACACATATACCGGCGATATCTACCTCGCTGGAGGGACGGTGCCGGTGAAGATGGAGTACTATGAGAATACCGGCTCTGCAACAGCCAAACTATCCTGGACCAAGCTCGGCGGCACAACAGGGAGCAGCGTCATTATCGACAACGGCGATGCGGGCTTTGTCAAGGGTGGGAATGCGAGCTCATGGCGTCGAGTAGCGGAGGGATATGCCGGGGATCTGCTCTGGACCAAGAACAATGACTATGTGCGGCCCAATTACAACTGGGCGCGCTGGTACCCCGGTCTGAAGGCTGGGCGCTACGAAGTGTACGTCTACATTCCGGATCGCTATACAACCACAGCCAGGGCGAGGTACTGGATCTCACATCGTGACGGTCTGACGCTGCGCATCGTGAACCAATCGGCCTACAGCAACCAGTGGGTATCACTGGGTACCTATCGCTTCCAGGGTAGCAGCAGCGACTATGTCTCATTGGCGGATGTCACTTACGAGCCCTACCTTTCTCGGCTGATCGCCTTCGATGCGGTCAAGTGGGTGCCTCGTTGAGTGCTATGACGACTCTGCTGGTGGCCTGGGCGCGGGATGCAGAAATCCTCGGTTCAGGCCACCGGCCTGCCTCCAGTCAGAGGTGATGAACCAACCGCCTTGCTTGGTGGTGGGTTATCAACAAGTAGGAGACAAGTGATAAAGAACTGGCGTCCCAAGTTGTATATGATGACTGCGATGCTTGCCTTGAGCCTGATGCTCCTGTCCTGTGACAAGGGGAATGGCAGCAGCCATGCCGATCTAGTCCCGTTTGATCGCCTGGTCGCCAATCCTGGGCACTATGCGGGCCAGTACGTGTGCACCAAAGGTGTACATGTCGATGGGTTTGAGATAAGTGGCCTCGGTGCTGCCACCTACCAGAAGGATGGC
>JASFLR010000501.1:0-3576 GCA_050117995.1 Anaerolineae bacterium | reverse complement strand
CCTGGCGACCATACGAGATCGGTGTCACGAATTTGGGCGCCGCATCGAGGGGGCACAAAGGGACGAGTTGGTCTCTCTATGGAAAGGTGAGATCCTGCCCACATGGCAAGAGATCCATCTCCTCCAGGACAAGATGAACGAGGAACTCCAGGGGTTGACTCGTAGGCTCAAAACAGAGTTGACCAAGCTTCTGGGAGATGACGAGGCCAGCGCCATGCTGACGACGATCAGCAGCTCCGGGGAGTTGGCCAGCCTTGGGCCGCTGACGGGCCTCTCCAAGCTGAGCAAGGGAGAGTTGAGCCGCGAGGAATATCTGCTGCGATACGGCCACCGCGGACCGCATGAGAACGAGCTGGCCGAACCGCGCCCGTACGAAGACCCGGACGTCGTCGACAGGCAGTTAGCCGAATTCAGCGAGTCGCCCATTGATGTGGCGGGACTGTTGACCAGGCGAGACGCCGAGTCCGTCTCACTGTGGGGAGAGATCAAGCACAAGCTACCGCCAAAGAGAGCTCAAGCCATAGAGCGCATGATCAAGGCGACAACAGAGGCCAACACCCTCCGCGAAGAGACGCGCTCAGAACTCACCCGTCTCGTGGGCCTGATACGCGCTTGGTTCCTTCGCGCTGGCGAACTTGGTGGGGTTGGCGAAGGCGTCTTCTTCCTGACCATAGACGAGGTCATCGATCTACTGTCCGGCGACAAGTCGTCGGTGGTACATATTCCTACCCGGCAGGAACTTTACGAGAAGTACAGGGCATTGCCCTCTCTGCCGACGTGGATACGGGGTCGCTTCGAACCCTTTGAATGGGCTGCCGATCCAGACCGGCGGACGGATCTCTTTGACGCTCAGATGACCGCATCTCCGGCAATGCCCCCTGTCGATGATCTGATCCGAGGTCAGCCAGGCTCTGCCGGACATGTCGAGGGCATCGTCCAGCGGATCGACAGTCCTGACGAGGGAAACCGGCTCCAACCCGGAGAGATCCTGGTCGCCAGCACGACGAACGTGGGCTGGACGCCGCTATTCCCTCGTGCCGCGGCAGTGGTCACAGATGTCGGCGGCTCGCTCTCGCATGCTGCCATCGTGGCTCGGGAGCTGGGGATTCCGGCGGTGGTCGGCTGCGGCGACGCCACCAGCCGACTGAAGACCGGCGACCGCGTCCTCGTAGATGGCAAGCGAGGCGTTGTAGAGATCTTGGAAGCTGCCTGATCACATTACACACAGACGGTGTTTGCCATGGAAACCAATAACCGGAGAAACGTCACAATTCTATCCTTGACACTGGGCGTCGTGATGCTGGGGTTCGGCATGGTCATGCCGATCTTCCCATTCTACATCGAGAGCATGGGCGCCAGCGCCACTGAGCTTGGCTTGTTGGTGGCTATCTCGCCCTTCATCCAGCTTGTGGCATCCCCAATGTGGGGTAGCATCTCTGACCGGCGCGGGCGCAAGCCTGTGCTCGTCGTCGGCCTGCTGGGCTATGGCATCTCGATGGTGCTCTTTGGACTGTCCACAGAGTTGTGGATGCTCTTTGTCGCGCGGGGTGTGGGCGCTCTGCTCTCCGCAGCTACGATGCCGACGACCATGGCCTATGTCAGCGACAGCACCTCTGAGCAGGACCGGGGCGGCGGGATGGGTGCGCTGGGAGCTGCCATGGGCCTGGGTATGGTGCTCGGGCCGGCGCTGGGGGGCCTGCTGGGCAGCGAGTCGCTGTCCACGCCCTTTTTCCTCACCGCAGCCGTCTGCCTGGTGACCCTGGTACTCGTCTTGCTGCTTCTGCCCGAGTCCCTCCCGGCAGAGGCTCGACGACAGACAAAGACCGCGTTCAAGCCCATCGCCCAGATCCGCGAGTTGCAGCGCGCTCTGTTCGGCCCCTTGGGCGTGCTGCTGCTGATGGCCTTCCTGGTGAGCTTTGGACTGACCAACTTTCAGGGCATCTTTGGCTACTATGCCCTGAAAAAGTTCGGCTACGGTACAGAAGAGGTTGGCTGGATCCTCACCGTCATGGGCGTCGTGTCCGCCGTCACCCAGGGCGTGCTGACGGGGCCATTGACCAAGCGATGGGGAGAGGCAACGGTGATCAAGGCCACGCTGCTGGCCAGCGCGGTCGGCTTTGGCTTGCTGCTGGCGGCCAACAGCCTGCCGACGATCCTGCTGACCACGGGGCTCTTTACCCTGCCCAACGCCCTGCTGCGCCCTGCCGTGATCTCGCTGACCTCAAAACAGGCGGATACCCAACAGGGCGTTGCCATGGGTTTGAACAACTCGTTCAACAGCCTGGGCCGGATAGCGGGCCCGATCTGGGCCGGGTTTGCCTTTGACCTGAACTACAGCTATCCATACCTCAGCGGGGCGCTGATCATGCTCGTAGGCTTTGTGATCGGCCTGGCCTTGGTAAAGCAGGAGCCAGCATCCCGTCGCGGAACCGTACTGGGTACCCAGCAGGAACAGCAGCGGACGTGAAGGAATGGCTGAAGGCCGCCATGCCCGGCCTCTACTGGTCACTCCTCCCCGTCTCAGGATCTTTCCGATATGTCCTCATCGTCGAGCTGGAATAGATCCTCGACCGTCGCGCCAAAGGCCGCAGCGATCTTTAGTGCCAGGTAGGTGGACGGCACGTACTTGCCGTTCTCGATGGTATTGATCGTCTTTCGCGTCACATCCACCCGTCGAGCCAGCTCCTCCTGCGTCCAATCCTCCATCGCCCGGTAGACCTTCAGGTTGTTTCGCAATGATTTCTTGCTCATGATGATCGGTACTTGAAGTAGAAGGTGCCCTGGTAGGCGCCAAACCCGGTGATGATTGCGGTCAGGGCGATCATGACCGGGTCGCAAACCGGGTAGAAGAACGACACGATGGCAAAGAACACCGTGGCCCCTGCCGCTCCGGCGTAGGCCGCCCGCCACGATTGCGTCTCCAGCGATTGGATCAGCTCGTTGTTCAATGCCGCTTCAAGGCTCGGATCTCTCCGGATCCGCCGGGCCAGCCAGGCTTGGCCAAAGGCGCTACCAGCCTGCACTACAGCCGTGACAATCAGACCGACCAGCACAGCGATGCCGATCGGCTGCGAGTTCAGCCCCTCAGCGCGAAAGAAAAATCGGGCCAGCATCAGCAGCAAAAAGACGACAAAGCTGACCAGATACCACTCGAGGAGCCGCATCCGTCTTTGATCCAGGCGCTCAACACTGGAAAACATGATCCTACCTCCTTTGTGACTTGCCCACGCCCAACGAGATGTGGGTAGCATACTTCTCTATATATAACTTAAACTACTCATATTGTAACACAAAGGTCTCATTTTGTCAAGGGGTTTCCCAAGAAGATCTGGGGCAAGGAAATTCTGGAGCTAGCCAATCTGCCTCCATCTCGGCTGACAGGGTTTCGCCCCCTCACTTGACCTGCGAGCATCCTGACCGTATAATCAAGCGCATCGAGGGCAATTGTGAGGCTGTGGAGAGGAAAATGGGGGGAGGAACTGAGCGTCATTTTGAGGCAGACGCTGCGATCATCGTAGAGGCTCTGAGTGACTTCTACGAGGGGTCCACATCCGGTGAGGGCCCAGTCATTCACCA
>JASFLR010000500.1:0-3578 GCA_050117995.1 Anaerolineae bacterium | reverse complement strand
AGCCCGCGGAGCAGCGAAGGCAGTAGAAACAGCGCTGCACATTCTGCTGGCTCAGCTCGCTCACTTGCTCGACAAAGCTCAGGTCAGGCTTCATTGCTCATCCCTTCCGTTGCACCTCTGGACGGTAGCCGTTCTCACAGGTAGGCTTCCATCATCGAAAGGATCTGCTGGTGGGTCAAATTCCGCACCTGGCATGCCTTGTTGGGGCAGACCATGGTGCATGCTCCGCAGCCCTGGCACAGGGCGGTATTCACTATGGCGATATGCTGCCATTCGTGCATCTCGCGCGCCTCGTACGGGCACGCCGGGATGCACAGTCCACAACCCGAGCAGAGTTCAGGGTCCACATAGGCGATGGTCGGCTCCTGCACCATCTGCCGCTGGGAGAAAAGACTGAGTACCTTGGATGCCGCCCCACTGGCTTGCGCTACCGTCTCCGGGATATCTTTTGGGAACTGGGCCGCTCCTGCCAAAAAGACGCCAGCGGTCAGGCTCTCCACGGGCCGGAGCTTGGGATGTGCTTCGCTGAAGAATCCATGCTCGTCGGTGCCCACTCGCAGCCGTTGGCCAAGCTCGAGGGCATCGCTGCGGGGCACGGTAGCAGTGGCCAGTACCACCAGATCAGCTTCGACTTCGATCGGCAGGTTGGTCAGCGTATCCACTCCCCATACCGTAACGTGTCCGTTTTCCTGAAAGACCTTTGATGCTTTGCCCCGGACGTAGAGTACGTCGTATTCTTCCATCGCCCGTTGGGCGAACTCTTCGTAGCCTTTGCCCTGTGTGCGGATATCAATATAGAAGACTGTCGCCTGCCCGTCGGGGACCCGCTCCTTGTACAGCATCGACTGCTTGGCCACGTACATGCAGCACACCTTCGAGCAGTATGGCATGTGTAGCTCCGGGTCTCGCGAGCCGGCGCACTGCACCCAAACGACTTCCTGCGGCACCTTGCCATCAGATGGGCGCACGATCTGCCCACTGGTCGGCCCATCGGGCCGCAGCATCTCCTCAAATTGGAGACTGTCGATCACATCGGGATATCGGGCCCCGCCGTATTCACCCAAGCGAGCCTTGTCGTATAGATCATAGCCTGTGGCGACAACAATCGAGCCGATGTCAAAGGTGTAGGGGACGGTCTCTGTGTGTGGGCCGGCAGTCTGGCCATCATCCGCAGATCGGTGGGCGTGCTGCTCGACCTTGACCACAAAGTTGCCCACATAGCCGTCCACCTCTGTGACCTCGGCGTCGGTGAGCACCTGGATATTGGTGTGGGTCCGAACCGCATCGATCTTGCTCTGGAGCAGGCCGGATGCGGCATCAAAGTTCAAATATAGTCCCGAGAGTTCGGCCATGCGACCACCCAGGCGACCGCTCTTTTCCACCAACACCACCGGATAGCCAGCATCAGCCACGTCGAGCGCTGCTTGCATCCCGGCAATTCCTCCGCCGATGACCAATGCCCTCTTGACCAGGGGCAAGTAGAAAGGGGTCAGCGATTCATTATAGCGGGCCTTGGCCACAATGGTCCGGATCGTTTCGATGGCCTTGTTGGTCGCTGCCTCCTTCTGTTTCTGATGCACCCAGCTTGACTGCTCGCGGATATTGGCGATCTCGGTCTCGTATGGGTTCAGGCCGGCGGCCTCGGCTGTCCTGCGGAAGGTCGTCTCGTGCATGGCCGGAGAGCAGGCAGCTACGATCACGGAATCGAGCTTATCCTCGCGGATATGGCTGCGGATGAGTTGCTGCCCGGGGTCGGAGCACATGTAGCGATAGTCGGTGGCATAGACCACTTCGGGAAATCGTTCGATCTCTTTGACAACGCGCTCTACATCCACCGTGTCTGCGATATTGTTTCCACAGTGACAGACAAAGATCCCGATTCGCTTCATCGTTTACCTTGCTGAGAGGCCCGTTGGCCTTCTCTGAACTCCCTCAATCGTTGTCCTGGGCTGGGGCAGTGTCTTCAGCCGTTGCCTCTGCCTCTTTGGTCCACCGGCTGAGCAACGAGAGCACCTTGCCGGCAGCTCCGCTTCCCTGCCACACTGCTTCTGGAATATCCTTGGGGCCGATGCCCGCGCCGGCCAAAAAAACGCCAGCGCGCTGGGTCTCCAAAGGCGAAATATTCTCCTCTTGCTCTACCCACCAGCCAAAAGGGTCGACCTCCAGGCCCAGCATATTAGCCATCGCCCGCGTCCCCTCGGAGGCGATCATCGCCGGTGAGATCACAACCAGATCGGCAGCTACCTCAACCGGCAGGCCCGTGAGCGTATCCACGCCCCAAACCATCAGCTTGCCGTTCTCGCGAAAGACCTTGCTCACCTTGCCGCGCACATAGAGTACCCGGTCTTCCTCCATCGCCCGCTGGATGAATTCCTCGTAGCGCTTGCCGGCAGAGCGGATATCGATGTAGAAAACGTAGGCTTGCCCGTCGTGCACCTTGTGCTTGTAGAGCATGGCTTGCTTGGCGCTGTACATGCAGCAGATCTTGGAGCAGTAGGGCATGGCCATTTCCGGATCGCGCGAACCCGCGCACTGGATCCAGACCACTTCCTTCGGTTCCTTGCCATCTGAGGGCCGTTGCATCACACCTGCCGTCGGCCCCGATGAGCTGAGCAGCCGCTCCATGCCCAGGGCGTCGATGATGTCCGGGTCTTGCCCGCCACCGTATTCGCCCAGCTTTTCCATGGGGTACAGTTCGTAACCGGTTGCCAGGATGATGGCTCCCACCCGTTCCTCCGACCAGGAGGCCTCTTGCTCGTAGTCGATGGCGCCCACAGGACAGACCTTCTCGCACAGGCGGCACTTGCCCTTCTGAAACCACGTGCAGTAATCCACGTCAATGACCGGCTTCTTGGGCACTGCTTGGGGCGAAAGGGTGTAGATCGCCTTACCTGTTCCGGTGTGCCGGATATTGCCGCTGCGCATCACTTTTGGCATTTCCAGGTTGCGGTCAAAGGCCACCGGTATCGACTGGGGACATTTTTCTGAGCATGCACCACAGGCTGTGCAAAGGTCCCAATTCACGTAGGCCGGCTTGCGGCGGATACGCACCCGAAACTCCCCGACCGAGCCTGTGATCTCTTCGATCTCCGAGTACACATGCAGCTTGATATTCTCGTGGCGGCCCACATCCACTGTGCGCGGCGTCATGATGCACTGGGCGCAATCCAGCGTGGGAAAGGTCTCGGACAGCTGGTGCATGTGCCCGCCGATCGATGGCAGCCGGTCCACCAGGACGACCTCGTATCCCGAATTGGCGATATCCAGGGCGGCCTGCATCCCGGCGATGCCCGCGCCGACGATCAGCACGCGGTTGCTATGGCTGGTTGCTTCCTTTTCGTTAGCTCCCATCTGCCTTTCCGTTCCACAGCCCTCGCTCGCTCAGGAGCGGGCGCGCGTCAATATAGTGGCGCTCCCACCCATAGTCGCTCGCGTCCAGGCCCAGCGCCAGTCCCATCAACTGGCTGAAATAGAAGACGGGGACGGGCTGGTAGCTGGCGTGGAGTTTTTGCATCTGTGCCTGCTGCCTGTCCAGATTGAATTGGCAAAGTGGACAGTTGGTGACCACCGCATCAGTT
>JASFLR010000499.1:0-3579 GCA_050117995.1 Anaerolineae bacterium | reverse complement strand
AGACCCGGGATCGAAAGCTGTCTCGGCGTGCAGGACCCCCCGCTCCTGTACCTCACCGCGCAGGGTTTTGAGCACAGCAACAGCCAACGCCACGCTGGTGAGAAAGTATCCACCCACGTTCCACATGGCAGGAGTGAACCAGCAGGAGTGGCGTGCCGCGCGGCCCTCCTTGTGGCCCACAGCGCGTACCCACATTTTCGGCAATGGGACAAAGTCGTCTGGGAGCGTCAGCCAGCGGTGAGGATCACTCGCAACAGAATCGTAAAATGAGCTCACAGCCATGTCGGACCCGACGTGTCCCCCGATCACGCGTAAAGCTTGCTCTCGAAGCAGGTCGTGACGCTGCGGAGGGAGCGGGCTGAAATAGATCTCCACTGGCGATACCGTGGAGAGATCACGTGGTAGAGCTCCAAAGTACGGAGCACCACTGAAATATGGGTATGAAGTGATTGTGCCGCCTCGCGGTAGCGGAACTTCCAAACCGCTTCTGAATGGATCCGTCTCCACCCACTGTCCATCTTGGTAATCAAGCACAGTCCGCATGCCGTTTTCCTGCACCATCTGCAACAGCCAGGTAAACCACGGCCTGTAATCATCCAGAGTAGCAAGGCTCTCCTTTGGGTCCTTGAGCCATTGTCGAGGCGTCAGCTCTCGCCCGCTTTGGAAGTTGTAAGCATCTGCTCTCCCGAGCTGCAGTTGCTCTACTTTCTCCAACTGGCGCGCCACGTGTACTCCCATCAGATTGCTGATACAAGGTGACACACCGTTGGCGATGACCGCGGCAATATCGATAGCCTCGGCCTCGGCCGCAAGCTGCAACGCCTGGTCGACAACGATTCCCCATGCTACGTCGCAATAGTGAGCGCCATTGTGTATCGCAGCACGTATGGATGGGAGAACGATTCTGTTATCCGCCGCGTTCACGATGATGTCGTAGCCTGCCAGTAGCGACGTCAGAATCTTTTCATCGGTGCCATCAGCACGGGCTGCGATGGCCTTCTCACCAATCTCTCTGGCGGCCTCCTCCGCGCGCTCTAGACTCCTGCCAGCAACCGCAATCTCGGTCACCAAGTCGCTTTGAGCAAGGAGCTTGCCTGCTGGCAAGCCCACCCTGCCATAGCCTCCCAGTGCAAAGACCTTCATGACTTCCCTCCTTGTCTGGCCAACATAGATGTCAGGCGCCGGGCGCTATTGGGTGCTGCAATCTGTTCGATCGCTGAATGCCACGATCTACGTGCTCCGTCAAGTGCCAGCCCGCACAGCTACTCACTCGGCAAAGATCTCCTCGAGGAACCCCTGGATCGGCTCTTGCCAGGTTGCCGGGTCTGTTTTTCCCAACGGGCCCCAGTCGGCGTGCAGCGCGTCGGGGAGCACAAGGTAGGTGTAGGGCGCGCCCGCAGCCTCCAGAAGGCCGGCAAAGGCATCGTACTCGAGCTGCGAATAGCTATCCTGACCGGGGTACAAGAGTAGCAGGGGAGGGTCACCCGCATTCACCCAGTAAGCGGGCAAGGTTTGGGCAAAGGCTCGGGCCTCTGGGCTCAGTTCGACTGATGTGGCCCATTCCGCAGGCGTCAGGCCTGACAACTCGTCCTGGATGACCCTCATCTCCTCCATTGTCTCGGTTCCGTGAACCCCGCCGTAATAGAAGCTTACGCCTAACTCGGACGAAATCATGAGCCCTTCACCCGGCACCCCGAAAGTAGCAGCGGCAAAGGGAATGACTCCCTTAAAAGGCGGGACGTCCGGCAGGCTGTTCGGGCAGTCGGTCAGGAATTGGCTAGCCTCATCGGCCAGAGCCAGGGTCGTCACCACCTCCGCGCCGTAGGAGTTACCGAATGCCGCCATGCGGTCGACATCAAGGCCGTAGGTGTCAGCGTTGGCATAGACCCAGGCCAGCCCGCATGCGACGTCGCTGAGCGCGGCCGAAGGATTGCCACTCTTGGGATCGTCCCGGTAGTCAACCGTCACGGCCGCATAGCCCAGTTGGTTGAGGAAGCGCATGGTCTCGCGCAGGGGTGGATCCTCTAATGAGTAGACGTAGCCGTGGGCGAGGATGACCACGGGGTACAGGCTGCCGTGACCACCTGCCTCTTCGACGGGCAGGAACACGGAGAGTTTCTGCTGGAAGTTGCCACCTGGGACAAAGGGGATATTCCTATGGATCACCGAGTCTTCCGTGACCTGGGGTTCCAGGGTTGTCTCCGGAACGGGCGCGGCGGTCGGCCGGATGGGGGTCTGCGTGGGCTGGACGGGCATAGACGTGGCGGGGGCATCTGTCGCCCCGCAGGCGGTCATCAGTGTGACCGCGATAATCAGCGCAGCGATGATTGTCGTGACCTTTGGCTTCATTTTTCCTTCCCTCCTGCGGCCGTGACCGCTCTATACATAGGCTTCGGTAGAACTTATGGCCATCAGAGTCTGCGCACAGCTGAAAGGCGAGATGGACAGCGGGGGATGACCGCCCAACTCGCCTTCCCTTCACAGAAACCCTTGCTCTTGAGCTGATTAGGGCTCGAAGTGTACGTTCCCCGAATAGTCCACCACGCCGTATTCGTTGGGATCCCCTTGCCACCCTGGACCCCACCAGCTTCCTTGCCCCTGGAGACCCTCCAGGTCACCCGTTGCCTCGGTGATTAGCCACTGGCCTTGCCAGTCCGTATAGATGTCTGGCCTGTAGCCATTGACACGAATCTCGAGGCCACCCGACAGACCATCCACCACTGCTGACTCGAATGTGAGTACACCCTCTGTGTAGCCCCAGCGGCCCGAACGGTAGATCACTGCCGTTCCAACATCCGTCTCACTGCCGGCGATGGTTCCGGTCCAGTATCCCACATCGCTTATGCTGACGAAGGTGTTGCCGCCAGCGACTTTGTCTACCACCATGCCGGTGGGCAAGTAGTACCATTCTCCTGCAGCGTTCTCAGGCGGGCCCGCAAACGCGGGGATCGAGGCCGAGGATAGAATCAGGATCACAGCCAGCAACACGAGCAGCTTCTTTTCCATTTTTCCATGTCCTTTCTCTAGTTTCAAGAATTTAGACGGCTAACATCCCAAATGGGCCAAACGATCGGAAATATCACCTCCTCTCCAGGACGCCCCTCTACCTGTTGCAGCACCAAACCAACTCCGAAGGCATGCTGTAGTTGTGGCAATCAATGGCGATCTTCCAGGAACCATCGACCTGTTTCTCCAGGATGTCCAGGAACTTGCCAGAGCAGCTCCTGGGCTCTCCTCCTTGTTTGGGCGCTATCTCGAACTCGTAGGTGCCGTGAGAATAGGCCCGGTCGCCCAGTATCCGGACCTCCTCTGGCTGAATGACCATTTTGCGGGTGTCAAAGAGAACAAAGAGGCGCTGCATCCCTCTCCGGATCTGCGCCTTCCCGATACGGCGGGGAGTGCCCGGCAGCATCTGTATCCCATCTTCAATCCATAGGGAGATCCAACGCTCCAGATCTCCCGCGTTCAGAGCGTCGGCATATTCGTTCCAGAGCTCGTATACCTGAGCCACGTCCACAACCTGTACTCTCTCCAGCATGGCCTTACCTTCTGGTCTGATCTCGCGTGTGAACCAGCGCC
>JASFLR010000498.1:0-3580 GCA_050117995.1 Anaerolineae bacterium | reverse complement strand
AGGGAGAGCTCGACAACGTCGTCCTGGCTGCCAACGATGACGTGCTGTGGGACCCGGCACCAGCGGTGGGCAATGCGTCGCACTGCCCCGAGCGCGCCGGTACGGTGACATACAACCTGACGGCAGTAGGGCCGGGGGGCACCAGCCGCCAGTCGCAGACGATCACCGTGGTTGACGCCGCCACGGCTACGCCAGCACCAACCCCCGCACCAGAAGCGCCGGTGATCTATTCCTTCGTCGTGAGCCCCAACCAGATCCAGGAGGGCGAATGCGTGGGCCTCTCCTGGAGTGTGGGTGGCGGCGCGACCTACAGCCGCATCCTGCGCAACCAGGCGGTGATCGTCGACGACGCAGGCTACAGCGGCCAGGAGATGGACTGCCTGGACGAAGCAGGCAGTTACACCTATATCCTGGAAGCCCAGAACAGTGCCGGGCAGCGGGTCACCCAGCAGCAGGCGGTGAGCGTCACCGAGGCTGCGCCGGAGAATCCGCTGGCAGGAACGCGATGGCAGGTGACATTGCTCTGGGACTCTGAGGAAGAAGATGTCGAACCGGTTCTGCCGGACAGCACACTGACGGCAGCATTTGATCGCACTGGTAAGGTAAACGGCTCATCGGGCTGCAACAGCTACTCGGCCAGCTACCTGGTGAGCGGCAGCCAGCTGACCATGACCCCGCCGACAGGCACGAGTATGATCTGTAACACGCCGGCAGGCATCATGGAGCAAGAGGCTGCTTTCCTGGCGCTACTCCCCACGGTCGGCGGCTACACCATCGAGGGCGAGTCACTCTACTTGAAGGACGCCTCCGGCGAGGTTGTGATGGAGCTGGTTGCGTACTAGTACGGCAAGATACGGGACTGGCAGTCCTCGAGTGGCTCCAGGCCACAGGACTGCCGGTCCTGAGCAGAGGAAGGAAGCAATATGGCACATACAGCAGCGGCTACGCCCGCTACCGAGGTTCGGGTGAATCGTTTTCTGGCCCAGGTGTATCTGATCATGTCCCTAGGCCTGGTCGTCACAGCGTTGGTGGCCACCTGGGTCAGCTCCAACGCCCGCCTGCTGTTCCGCGTCGCCGCCGACCCGTGGTTCGCCTTTGGCCTGTTCATTATCCAGATCATCGTCGTCATAGCCCTGAGCGCGGCGGCGATGCGCCTGACCCCAGCCGTCGCCGCTTTGCTCTTTCTCCTTTACTCGGCGCTGACCGGGCTGACCATCTCGTCGATATTCCTGGTCTACACCCAGGAAACGATCGGCTACATATTCTGGATCACGGCTGGCACCTTTTTTGTCACCAGCCTGTTTGGCCTGCTATTCAAGCGCGATCTGAGCGCCTCGGGCAACGTGTTGTTCATGCTACTGCTGGGCTGGATGATTGCCTGGCTCTTTAGCTGGCTGTTACCCTTCTCCAGCATCAACTGGCTGCTGACCTTTCTGGGGATCGCGCTGTTCGTCGGCCTGACGGCCCATGATACGCAGAGGCTCAAGCAGATCGGCACCCAGTTGGGCGAGCATCCGGCCGGCAGCGGCCTGGCCGTGCTGGGCGCGCTGACCCTCTATCTCGACTTTATCAACCTGTTCCTGTTGATGTTGCGGGCAAGCCGGAGACGGTAGGACGAGGGGCGGGGCCAAGGCCGCGATGGAAGAGCAACCTGCACATAGCCGGCGGAAGTCTGTTATCTGGATAGGTGTGGCACTGCCTATCCTGGCTGCTATCGCTGCCATCATAGCTCTCTGGTGGCGCAGGCGCCGGAGAGCAGCCCCAGGGCGTCCTGCGCCACCAAGCCGCGTAACTCTCGGTCAGGTGCCACCCGGCCTGACCGAGGAGGAGGCCGCAGCCCGCTGGCGGGAGGGCCAGGACAATGCCGTCCACCTCAAACCACCCCGCACCCGGCAGCAGATCTGGCGGGAGAACGTCAATACCATCTTTAACCTCAGCTTGGTCGGCCTGGCTTTTACTCAGTTTCTACTGCAGCAGTGGTGGAGCGCCCTATTAAGTCTGGTGACCATCGCCCTGAACGTCGGCATCAACGTCGGCCAGGAGATGTTGGCCATGCGCCGCCTGGCCGAGTTTCAAGCGTCGGCCAGACCCAAAGCCACGGTGGTCCGCGAGAACAAGACGCGGAGCATCGACCCGGACCGCATCGTGCCGGGCGATGTGTTGATCGTCGGCCCTGGCGATCAGTTCTTGGTCGACGGGCAAGTGGCAGGCGGCGGCCAGATGGTGGTGGACGAATCGGCAGTGACCGGCAAGCGGGGCTGGCACCGGACAACGGCCGGCGATGCGGTCTATGCCGGGAGCTTTTGTGTCTCAGGCCGGGGGGCCTACGAAGCCAAAAAAGTGGGTGACGAGCGTCTCTTTGTCTCCCGTGTGGCCGACATGCCGGCCCTGGTTACCGAACTGACGCCGCTGGAGCGCCTGGTCGATCGCATCCTGCGCGTCATGCTGGTCCTCGTCGGCGTCTTTGCCAGTCTGTTGCTGGTGCAATTCTTTCGACTCGACGTCGGCGTTCCGGTGGACCTGTTCAGCGACGCCGCCTCAGTCATTTTCAATATCGCCCCCAGCGGCCTGTTCCTGATGATCATTGTCACTTACACTACAGGCACGGTGGACCTCACCAGACTGGGTGCCCTGGTGCACCGCGCCCGCTCGGTCGAGTCTCTGGCCGAAGCGACCGTCATCTGCTTTGCCGAGGCCGGCATCCTATCCGGCACGCTTATGGAGATAGAGCCGGTCCAGGACTCGCAAAGCCCAGACTACCTACCCGAGTCGCGCCTGCGCCAGATTTTGGGTAACTATGGTCGCAGTACGTCTGCACCGAATCAGGCGACACGGATTCTGACCAATACCTTTGAGGGCAACCGGCGAAGAGTCCGCGAGGAAGCGCCCTTTCTGACAGCACTGGGCTGGAGCGCCGTCGCCTTTGATGAACCGGATCTGCCAGGTCTCTATGTCCTGGCAGAGCCAGGGATGTTGGAGGGCCATCTCGTCACCGGTGCAGCAGGGGCGACGCCTGAAAACGGAGAGAAACGCTCCCCGGCGGCGGTGCGCCAGCTTCTTTCGCCGCTGGGACGCTTGCTGAGACGCGGTGCCCAAGAATCTGACCCCGAGGCACAGGGGGTGGATGCCATTGCGGCAGAGGAAGCACCGTCCGAGATGCCGGAAGGACCCGAGGATGCGGACGGGGCACACGATGCAGAGGCTGAGGAGAAGAGAGATCCCTTCTTCCGGCGTTGGGCCAGCCGGATCGGCCAGACACTGCGACGGGCCGGCCCTGAGCCGGAGGAAGGGGAGGATTCTGAGGCAGCGTCGGAACCGGACGCCGTGCTGCTGTTCGCCTACCGTCCTGACCCCATGCCGCTTCGTGACGTCAACGGCAACGTCCAATTGCCGGGGGACCTGATCCCGCTGTGCGAGCTGCGCTACGCCCAGCACCTGCGCCCAGAGGCTGCCCGCATTGTCCAGGTGTTTGCCCAAACCGGCGTGAGCGTCAAGGCGTTTTCCACCGACGAGGCGGTCCAAGGCACGGACCAGATCGTGACCCTCTTCCAGCGGGCCGGACTGGGGCAGGTCGAAGGCG
>JASFLR010000497.1:0-3581 GCA_050117995.1 Anaerolineae bacterium | reverse complement strand
GCCGGATCCAGGGCACTCAGCACTTGCTCGATGGTATCTACCCAGAGGATCACGTTTTTGACGTCGAACCAGACATGGGGATCGATCTCTCCTTCGTTGTGCTCGTGCTCGTCTTCAGCTTCTTCTAGCCCACCCCCGATCAGCCGGTGCTGCAGTCCATCAGACAGGTACACGTGGAGAGCATCGCCCCCTGCGCCCTCGAGGACCTGTTCCAGATCTGATTCGAGGCCCGCGCCGTTGGCGAATACGACATGGGCATCGTGGATGGCAGCAGAGTCAGCCGGGCTGGGCACGTAGCTGTGGGGATCGATGCCTATGCCCATGAGTGTATTCAGCGCGATATGGTCGCCGCCCACCTGGTGGACGACGTCGCCGACGATGTTGGTTGTGGCGACAACCTGCAGGCTCTCTCCTGCTTCGAGCGGGACCGGTTCGATCTGGGTGGGGTCTTGTACGCCATGGGACTCGGGGGTGCTGCTGCAGGCGCCTGTCGCAGCTAGCAGCAACAGCACCAGACTGAGATGAATAAGCAGGTCATGTCTGTGATTTCTCATCTTGCGATCCAGTACTTTCTCCTTGGCGGCAGATATGGTGGCATATTGATACAGCCAGTGGCTATTGGCACATGGCACACACGCCCACCAACTCCAAGATGTGATCTTCGATCTTGTAGCCAGTCTGCTGGCTGATGCGAGCCAGGAATGGCGACAGATCACATCCCTGAAACTCGACGGCTGCCCCGCAGCGACGGCAGATTAGGTGGTGGTTATGACCGTGGTTGGCCGTGGCGTAGCCACGGCATCCGTCCTCGGCGTGGATACGCCGCACAAAGCCCAGCTCGGACAACAGATCCAGGGTGCGGTAGACGGTCACCAGCCCGACTGTTGGACAGTACAGCCTGGCCTGCTGGCGTACTTCTGACGGGCTGGCATAGCCCTCATCCTCCAGCAGCGCCCGGATGACGGCGCGCCGAGGCTGGGTGATGCGGTAGCCCGCCTGGCTCAGCTGTTGGACGATCTCGTTCTCGTCTAGCATGGTTCTAACTGAAAAGACTTTTCAATAGCATTGAGGACAGTATAGCCCTGGTTGCCCGTTCCGTCAAATCTGACGGTGAGCCGATTGCCTGTGGTATCGGCTGCCGCATCTTGGAGGGAGCTCATCAGCAGCGGCGGAACAATAATCTGCGGCTAGAGTTGACGTTTTCACCCATTTCTGTTAGAATATTGGTGGCGGCCATTTGTTCAGGGAAACCCGGAGTCCGCTCGCCCAGTCGCTGGTTTCTCGAATGGTGAGCACACCTCTGAAGTGGACGCGGTATTCGTGACCCAGAACGACCTGGCACCGGAGGATGTTCTGTGCGGTGGCAGCGTTGTTTGCAGCAGGTTCAATCTGGCGCCCATCGATAGGCGCGACAGGAAAGCGTCATGCGCAAGATCGCCATCGTCGGGTTCAAAGGTGGCATCGGCAAAACCACGACAGCTGTTAGCCTGGGCGACGCTCTGGCGCGCCGCGGGCGGCGGGTTCTTATCATAGATACCGACACCCAGGCCAATGTCTCCCTTTGTCTGGGGATCACAGGCTACAAGGATACGCTAGCAGAGGTTTTGTTGCGCAAGGCCAAGGCCGAGGCTACGATAGTGCCCGCCCGGGAGAACTTGGACATCCTGCCCGCTGACCTGCGATTGTTCAAGGCCCAACAGCGGATGGTTCTGGAGTTGGCCCGAGAGCGGATTCTTTCGGATGTGCTGGCTCGCGTGAATGGTTACGACTACCAGGTGTTGGACTGCGCTCCCTCTGTCTCTGTGCTAACCGTGAATGCGATCGCCTACGTGCAGGAAGTCTTTGTCCCGGTATCCATGGAGATGCTAGCGATAGCTGGGGCGAGGCAGTTCATGCGCTATTTGCGAGATGTCAGCCGCCTTATGGGGTGTGGGGCTGTGATCCGGCTGATCATCCCCACTTTTTACGATGCGCGCCGTCGTGTCAGCACTATGGTGCTGCAGACCCTGGCCAGGGAGTTCGGCTCGCGCGTCACGCACCCGATCCGGATCGATACCAAGTTGTCAGAGGCTCCAGGTGAGGGCAAGACGATCTTTGAGTACCAACCCGGAGCGCGAGGGGCCGCTGATTATGCGCGGCTGGCTGCTCTGGTTGAGGCTATGCCGCCGGTGAACCCGAATGGCAATTAGGGCCAGCGCGGTAGAGAGGGAGTAAGCGCATGACCTGGGAGGGGACGCGCACGCTTGCTATCGTAAATCAGAAGGGTGGAGTAGGCAAGACCACCTCGGCAATCAATCTGAGTGTGGCGCTGGCAGAGCTCGAGCAGAACACACTGGTTGTGGATCTGGACCCGCAGGGCGCGCTGTCAGTTGGGTTGGGCGTCGAGGGCGCTGGCCTGGATCACACGGTCTATACGGCCATGACGGATCCCGAGTTCGACATAAACAGAGTAGTCTATCCCCTCCGACCCAATCTGGATCTGATCCCCTCCAATATCGAACTGGCATCGGCCGAGATGGAGCTCATTGCTGAGATCCGGCGCGAGTATATCCTGCAGCGGATCCTAGATCCGATCGCGGACAGGTACGATTTTATCCTGTTGGACTGCCCTCCCAATCTTGGCTTGCTGACGATCAATGCACTGACGGCGTGCCAGCAAGCCGTGATCCCCATGCAGTGCGAGTATTTCGCCATGCGCGGCATCCGGATGCTCTTGCAGGCGATCGACTGGATTAAGGCACGTGTGAACAATGATTTGGAGCTGGGCGGCATTCTGGTGACCATGTACTCGACAGGCACGATCCACCACCGGGAGGTGCTGGACGAGTTGCGCGCCGTCTTTGGGCCCAAGGTGTTCCGGTCGATCATCCACAAGAGCATTCGCTTTGCGGAGGCCTCGGTGGCCAGCCAGTCGATTGTGGAGTATGCCCCGGATCATAGGGGGACAAGGGAGTACCGCGCGCTGGCAAAAGAGATCATGGCACAGCGCTGGAGGCTGTAGCCTGCTCAGAGCAGCCCTGCCCTCCTCACCTGTAGTTGGAACCGCTCAACAGATACAATCTCAACGGTCTCGCCTGCCGCGATGGGAGCGTCCAGGGCGATGGCATCCCACAGCTCTCCTTTGAGGAACACCTTTCCTTGCGGCTCCAGGGCGGTGCGTGCCTGGGCAAGCTGGCCGACCAACCCCTCACGTCCGGTAACGGAGCGCCTTCTCTGTGACTGAACCACCTTGGCAAGCGCAAAGGCAAAGAATAGACCTGTGACCAGCGCCACCGATACGACGGCGACGAGAGAGACCTGGTACAAGGGAGAGTTGAAGAGCAGTAGCGCCCCCGCGGCCAACGACACGACCCCGCCGGTGGTCAGCACGCCGTGGGTCGGCGCCTTGAGATCGACTATGAACAAGACAAACGCCAGCCCGATGAGGAGCAATCCGGTGTAATTCACGGGCAGCACGCCCAGTGCATAAAAGGCCACCAGCAGGCTGAGGACGCCGATTATGCCAGCCGCATAGCCGCCAGGGCTGGAGAGTTCGAAAAGGATGGCGTTAACGCCGATGGTCAGCAGGATAAAGGCAATGG
>JASFLR010000496.1:0-3583 GCA_050117995.1 Anaerolineae bacterium | reverse complement strand
ATGCGGCCATCATGAAGTACAGCCTCAATCGGCCCAGCGAGCCATAGTCTGGGAGTGGGGATCGCTGGGTGAGGCCCCCCAACGGCAGTATGTGAAGCCAAGGGCAGGTTCGAGCGCGCAGGCTCTTGCACCTTCCCCCCGAATCTGGTATCATAGGAGCATGACGCAATCCGCCCAGCTTGAACAACTGAAGAATCGAATCGACATCACCCAAGTGCCCTTTAGCGACCGGGGCTCGCGCCTGCTGGTTTTCCAGTATCCCGACAAGGATCACCTCTATGTCAAGCTTGCCGAGCGCCTGACCGCCATCCAGCCCGGCTTGGACACCTATCGCTTTCGCCCACCCTATATCCAGGACCTTTGCTTCGTGGACGGTGAGGGCATGCCCCTCACCTATAACCTCACCACCTATCCGCACGCGCTCCATTTTCAGACACGCCTGGGCACCTTCTCGCTGGCCTTTCACCAGAACGACACTCTTGCGGTGGGCTTGCCGCCCGATGCAAAGGCCGGCATCCACTTCCGCGTCAGCACCCAGATCTGGCAGCACGACGACGACGGCGGCAGCCTGGTCGGGGTACGCAACCTCTCCTACCGCACCAACGGCCGGGTGCTCAAGAACGAGATGGGATTGGAGCGCGAGGCCTATGTCATCGAGTTTGTCGTGGACGGTGGCGACGACCTGGCGATCCACCTGAACATCCGCAACGACCTGCATCTGGACGGCGAGCCTGCACCCTTTGGCCAAACGCTCGCCGCTGCCGAGGAGCGGTGGAGCGATTGGTTCAGCCAAGTGCCGCCCGTTGCCGAGCGCTTTCAGAATCACTATTACTATGCCTGGTGGGTGATGAGCAACAATCTGGTCGCTCCCCTGGGACGGGTGGAGCACGAGGCGATGATGCCCTCCAAGGTACAGTACGTGGGCATCTGGAACTGGGACGCTTGTTTTCACACCCTGGCCTTTCGTCACGTCGACCCCGAGCTGGCCCGCAACCAGCTGCGCACCATGCTAGCCTGCCAGCTGGCTGACGGCATGATCCCTGACGCCGTGTATGACGAGGCGGTCGTGGCTGATATTGAGCACCCGCTGCGGGCCGAAGTCACCAAGCCCCCGATCATGGCCTGGGCAGCGCTCAAGCTGGACGAGATCGACCCCGATCCCGCGTTCCTGCAGGAGATCTATGTCCCTCTCGTGCGCTGGAATGCCTGGTGGTTTGCCATGAACGACGACGACGCCGACGGACTGGCACAGTACAACCATCCATACTCCTCCGGCCTGGATGACAGCCCGCTGTGGGACTATGGCCTGCCGGTCGAGTCGCCTGACCTCAACACCTACCTCTGCGTGCAGATGGGATCGCTGGCCATGATGGCCGAGGCACTCGGAATGAAAACGGAAGGAGCCATGTGGCGCCGCCGCGCCGCCGCTATTGTACGGCGCATGATCGAGGACTTTTGGGACGAGGAGGCTGGATTGTTCCGCGCCATGCGCGAAAACGAGCCGATCCCGGTGGTCACGCCGTTCAACCTGTATCCCCTATGGACTGGACAGCTGCCGGAGCCAATCCGCGACCGGGTGATCGAGCACCTGACCGACCCGGATCAGTTCTGGGGCAAGTACGCAATCCCGTCTGTGGCTCGCAACGATCCCCACTATGCCCCCGACCGGATGTGGCGAGGACCGGTGTGGGTGAATATCAACTACATCTTCATCGAGGCACTGAGACAGGTTGGAGAGCACGATCTGGCACACACCCTCGTGGAAAAGACAATGGACCTGATCATGAGCCAGCCTGGCGTCTTTGAGTACTATCATGCCGAGACAGGCGAACCGCCGCCGGCTGCCGCCGCAGTTTTTGGCTGGACCGCTGCCGTCTTTATCGACCTGGCCATCCAGGCCAGCCGCGAGGAGGCAGCGTCCCCAGGAGGGTCGCATGATGGAGCTAGATAGGGAAGGGATGCGCGAGCGCTGCGAGGCGCTGCAAGCAGGCTTTTTCGCCGATCGGGCGCTGATCATCACCGCCAACCGGGCCCCAGTCACCTTTGCCCGCGATGAGGAAGGCTCTCTGCAGATGCAGCGGGGAGGCGGTGGGCTGGTCACCGCGCTGACTGATCTCTGCCGTTACGCCGAGGACGCAACCTGGATCGCCTGCGCTCGCACGCCCGTCGATGCCGAGTGGCAGCGTGGACCGGTCAACCTGGATGAAGACTTGGGCATCCAGGTCCAATTCATCGCCCCTGACGAGCACGCCTATGAGGGATACTATAACGTCATTGCGAATCCCCTGCTATGGTTCTTGCAGCACTCGATGTGGGACGTCCCCCGGGCCCCCGTCATCGATCGCACCACCTGGGAGGCGTGGAAAGATGGATATTGCGTTGTCAACCGCCAGTTTGCCGAGGCCATCGCGCAGCGCGTACGGGAGATGGGCCGGCAGACGCTGGTCATGCTCCAGGACTACCATCTCTATCTCGTGCCCCGCCACCTGCGCGCAGCACTCAGCCGGCGCGACCGTCCCACTGTCCTGCATTTCATCCACATCCCCTGGCCCGGCCCTGAGTATTGGCGCATCCTGCCGCCAGCTATGCGGCAGGAGATCCTGAACGGCCTGTGCGCTGCGGACGTCCTGGGCTTTCAGACCCGCGAGGATGCACAGAATTTCCTGCGCACCTGCGAGTCCTTCTTGCCCCGCGCTGCAGTGAACTACCGCCGCAGCCGGATATGGTTCCGCAATCACGCCACCCATGTGCGTGACTTTCCCATCTCCATTGACGTGGGAGCGATCCGCAAGCTGGCGCTCTCGGAAGAGGTGACCGAGCACGAAGCTGAGATCCGGGACATCGTCGGCAATCGCCAACTCGTTCTGCGCATCGACCGCATCGAGCCCAGCAAGAACATCGTACGCGGATTCCTGGCCTTCGAGGAACTGCTAGCCCTCCATCCCGAACACCGTGGCAAAGTCACCTTCCTGGCGCTGTTGGTGCCTTCGCGGATGGACGTGGGTGAGTACACGCGCTACCTGGACAGCCTCATGGCTACTGCTGGGCGCGTGAACGCCGCCTACGGCGACAGCGAGTGGGAGCCGGTGCGCGTTCTGGTCGGCGACAATTACCTGCGGGCGATCGCCGCTATGCAGGACTATGACGCGCTGCTGGTGAACTCGATTGCCGACGGCATGAACCTGGTGGCCAAAGAGGGGCCGATCCTGAACCGCCGTGATGGCGTGCTCATCCTGTCCGAACGTGCGGGCGCACGTCAGCAGCTCGAGTCTGGCGCACTGATCGTCTCGCCCTGCGACGTCTATGCCACTGCAGAGGCGCTGCACCAAGCCCTGGTTATGTCTAGCGAGAATCGCCACGAGCGCGCCCACCGGCTGCAGTGGCTCATCGAAAAGGAAGACATCTCCGACTGGCTCTGCCGGCAGTTGCAGACCGTGGAGGAGTTGAATCTATAGGGAGGGAGCCAGCCCCGATGACCAAACCGCGGATTGCCATCCTGCACTATACCGTGCCTCCGGTCGTGGGTGGTGTGGAAGCCGTGATCCAGGCCCACGCCCAGACCTTTGTCCGGGCTGGCTACCCG
>JASFLR010000495.1:0-3602 GCA_050117995.1 Anaerolineae bacterium | reverse complement strand
TTTAGCCGCTCGATGAGGTGCGGGCGTGTGATCAGTCCAGGGCGCACAGGCGGAATATACAGTTTCGTTTGCAGCAGTGGATACTGTTGCATAATCGCCCCTCACCTTGCGCGACAACGGCTCCACGGTGCAAGTATATCATGTTGGAGATTGACTGTCAAAGAGAGTGCGAATCTGAAGGAACCAGGGCTTGTTCCAGAGCCATCGAAGCTCGCTCGTTGCTATGCAGTCAACGACACGAAAACTCGGATTTGAATGGTCCTGGCCGAAAATGCGCATGCGTCATAATTCCAGCCCATCAGGCCTTCTTGACATTGGGGTTACAGTGGCGACGCGGTGATTGAAGTTTGCTTCGGGGCACGCCATGTCGCCACACTGGCGTTTGGCAAGGGAAGAACCCTCGCAAAACCGGCTATTTGCCTGGGGTGCAACATGGTCTGTTCTTGACTTTATCCGGTGCTTTCGCTTCTTTTCAACTGCACCAAGACATGCTCAATGACAGCGAAGGACCGCTTCTGGCATACAAGCGGTCCCTCCCTCTAATCTACTTTACCATAAAAGGCGACACATGCCCCCAAGGTGGTGTCCAACGTGGAAGTGGTCGACTGCCTGACTGGTTGGCTGGAAGGTGTCACTCAACGGCAAGAACTGGGAGCTGCCCCTTTGGCTCAGGGTCACGGCCTGGCGCAAGCTCACGGAGGCGGTCGGCTGGTAGCTGGAGGAGGGCTCGCAGGTCTTCTTTGAGGCCGCCGCCTAGCTCGCCTCTTCTCGGGCGACCGTCCTGAGAGAAACGGGCGCTGTCTCTCCCGCGAGGGGTGTCTGCTCAGTGATGCCCGTACTGTGCAGCTTGATCCCGGGTTCCCATTGTGGCTCGACATAAAAGAACTCGAAGCCACCACTGACCGACGTACGTCGGCCTAGTGCGGATCGAGTATGAAGTCCTTGTAGTGCCAAACTGCCATCGGTGCTGTGGCCAACTTTCTCACCCAGGGCTTCTGCAGCCAATGCCAACACCCATAGAGCAGAGGCACGAGCGGCGCCTCCTCAACCAGGATCCGATCGGCTTGCTGGTACAGCTTTAGCCTCTTTTCCTGATCCATCGCGCCCCTGGCCGCTGCCACCAGCCCGTCATAGACCTCGTCCCGCCACCGGGTTTGGCGCCGGAAGGACGACCTCAGGAAGGAGTCGGGATCGGGGTAGTCGGCGAGCGACGTTGCGAGAAACATGTGTGGCGGCTCCCGGTCGAGCAGGTCGAAAAACTTGTCTGGCTCTACGATATTCCAGGCAATCTCGACGCCCAGGACTTCCCGCCACTGCTCTTGCAGATAGGTACACTTAAGAGCGTTACCTGGCGTTGCTCGGGAATCGATAACAGGGAAGCCGGAGCCCTCCGGGTAGCCGGCCTGAGCCAGGAGCTGGCGTGCCCCGTCGGGATCGTAGGGCAGGCCGATCCCGGCGGAGTGGCCCGGCATCCCCGGTGGGATGAAACCGCCTGTGGCCGGGATATTTCCCCACTGGTCCTCGTGCGACAGCGTTTCCCTGTCGATGGCGAGGGCAAAGGCTCGGCGCACCCGGGGGTCGTCAAACGGCGGCAGGCTCAGGTTGAGCCCCAGGTAGTCGGTCGCCAGCGCAGGTTTCGTCACATAGATCTCACCATGCTGCTGCCGCAGGGCGCTGTCTATCGTCTTCACCAGTCGAAATCCAAAGATGATGTCCACGCTACCGGCCTCACCAGGCGCCAGCGGATCGACCTGTGAGGACCCCTCCACCCGCTGTATATTCCCCGGGAACCGGCCGCGATACCCGGGGTTGCGCGACAGGACCATCGACCGCCCCGGCTGCCAGGACTCCAGCCTGAAAGGACCGTTGGTGACAAGGTGCCCCTCCTCCGTCCAGGCTTTGCCGTGCGCTTCCACCACATGCCGGGGCAGCGGACAGGTGAATGAGCCGGTCAGCAGGTGAAGCCAGTACCCCGTTGGTTCTTCCAGTTCTACCGCCAGGGTGACCTCGTCCAGGGCGCGCACCTCCACATCCCCCCGCTCACCCTCTCCCCGATGGAAGGCCCTGGCCCCCTTGATGTCGTACAGCAGGTCGGCATAGGGCGACCCTGTGGCCGGATCCAGCAGCCGCTTCCAGGCATACTCAAAGTCCCCCGCCGTCACGGGGGCACCATCGCTCCAGCGCCCATCGTTCCGCAGGTGAAAGACGTACTTGCGCCCGCCTTCCGACACCTCCCAGGAGCGCGCCACGCCGGGCACGACGTCCATCTCCGGGGCTAGCTCCACCAGCCCGCTGAAGAGCTGCATGACTGCAACAGCCGAGCCGGCGTCAGCCATGGTTGGATCCAGGATCCGGATGGGATGGACAGTCTTCCCCCTGAGAGCATGGGGCGCCGGCGGGGGCGGGACGGCCGGCTCTGCCTCCTCCGCCCGCTGCCATAGGGCAAAGCCCTCCTCGTAGGCCTGGCGGGATGCCCGGAACTCGTAGGCGTTGTGATAGGTCAAGCCCAGCTTCATCAGCGTGCGCGCGGCACGCCGGAGGTCCCGTTCCGGCTCTTCCGAACGCGCTGCCTGCTCTTGCAGGTAGTGCAGCGCCTGCTGGTAATAGTCAATCGCCTCCCGGTGGGCGTAGAGGACGCGCGCTTGGTCTCCCGCCTGCAGCAGATAGCTCGCTGCCTTTTCGCCCTCGCCTGCCTCGCTGTAGTGATACGCCAGGGCCTCCAGGCGAGATCTGTCGTCCGGGCGCCGGGCCTCGATGGCCGCAGCTGCCCTGCGGTGGAGCTGCCGCCGCTGCAGGGTGCGGGTGCTCTCGATCAGCGTGCTGGCGATCAGACCGTGGACCAGGGCAAAGGTCCCCCCCGCCTCCGCGCTCACCTTTTCGATCAACAGGGCTCGCCCGGAGTCCTCCAGCGCTTGGATCAGCACCTCTTCATCCTGGTCACTGGCCTCGGTCAGGATGTCGAACTCGAACTCACGTCCCAAGATGGCGGCCAGGCGAAGGGTTTCCTGAGTCTCGGCGGGCAGCACGTTGAGCCGAGACTGTATGGCCACCCGCACGCTCTGCGGAACTCCCAGCTCCTCCATGCTTGGCCGGTGCCAGCGCCCATCCTGGAAGTACAGTTTGCCGCTTCCCACCAGGGCCTTGCACACTTCTTCGATGAAAAATGGATTCCCTTCGGTCTCGGCGTAGATGCCGGCCAGATACTCCGGGGTGATCTCCTCGTCATGGAGGATCGCCAACAGCTCCCCTGTCTGCTCGCGGTCCAGCCGGGACAGGTTCAGACGGGTCGCCAGCCGCTCGCGCTGGAGATCCAGCAGCACCTCATGGAGGGGCCGCGCGGCATCCAGCTCCACCTGGCGGTAGGTGGCGACGATCGTCACCCGCGCGCGCTGCATCTGCCGGGCCAGGTGCCGCAGCAAGAAGAGGGTGCCGCTGCCGGCCCAGTGGACGTCTTCCAGGACCAGCAACAGCGGGGCCTGGTTGCTCAGCGCCGCGAAGAGGAGTACCAGGCTCTCAAAGAGGCGATGCAGTTCAGCCCGGGGATCGTCGAGCGGCGGGCTTGTCCTGAGCGGGGCCGAAGGGCCTGTCCTGCCTGTCCCGAG
>JASFLR010000494.1:0-3625 GCA_050117995.1 Anaerolineae bacterium | reverse complement strand
TGCTGGCTGGCTTTGCCCTGGATCGGCTAGATATGCTGGACACGCCCCAGTTTTCGCTGGCGCGCTTTCTTTCGGGCGTTGTCCTGCTCGTGCTTGGGCTCGACCTCCTGAGTGTCGGCCTCCGCTTTGCGCACAGCAATCCCCTATCTTACCTGGTAGGATATCAGAGTGCCCAAGGCTATGTGCGGCGATATCAGCCCGACTACCAGGCAGCGGTTGAGTATATCAACGAGGAGCTCTCGCAGTCGGCCAGGATATACTTCTTGTGGGAGCCGCGGAGTCTCTATTTCGAGCGCGAGGTCCGCCCTGACGCCATTCTGGACGGCTTTTTGCATCTGCGCTATCGTTTTGGCGACGCTGCAACCATCAACCACTACCTACTGGATGAGGGCTTTACCCACGTATTGCTTCACCGCCGCGGAATGGATTTCATTGTCGATGCAGGCTTCGACCCGGTGACGTCGGATGACTTGTCCATACTACAGGAGCTTCAAGAACGCTATTGGTCTCCTGCTGGCGAATGGGGGGACACCTAC
Source organism: Anaerolineae bacterium (assembly GCA_050117995.1). GTDB lineage: Bacteria > Chloroflexota > Anaerolineae > JAAYZQ01 > JAAYZQ01 > JBFFCR01. The sequence goes on along the minus strand of JASFLR010000494.1, from coordinate 3,089 downwards.
ACTTTATATGAGCTAGTGCCGTGACCAATTTCCTGAGTGAGAGATATCTTCTACCTGCGTACAGTGAGCTATGCGTCGCGATGGCTTTGGCTCTCCTGATGCTGGGTGCCGGGAGTCTGTGTACCAGGCTGAGCGGTGCCATGGAACCCATCCTGCCCACAGGCCCATCGGACATCCTGCTGACACCTGCCCACCGATTGGCACCGGGAGGCGTTCGATGACCAGCTCAAGATTTTGGCTCAGGCGAGACCTGGTCCTGGTGGCGCTCTTGTCTGTCCTGCTCTTTGCCCTCGATGTGTATGCCGTGCACTCTGTCTTTACCTCCCGGTATCCCGGAGCCAATGACTTTTTCTCGCGCTGGAAGGGAGCCCAGGTCTTTTGGAAGGAAGGTCTGAACCCTTACTCCGACGAAGCAACACTGGCTATCCAGGAAGGCATCTACGGACGCCCGGCCCAGCCCAACGAGGACCCTGGGCCATTCGCCTATCCCTTCTACACCGTGTTCTTGTTAGCCCCTCTGGCACCGCTATCCTACGCTTGGGCGGAGGCCGTATGGCTGGTGATTCTGCAGTTCTCACTCGTAGTCGGGGTATTGCTCTGCCTGATGGTGGTGGACTTGCGGCTGTCCCGTGGACTGATGCTGATGACGGCCCTGTGGGGCGTTGCCTTTTACCACAGCGCGCGGACCATTCTCCTGGGGCAGTTCGCTGGGCTGGTCTTCTTGTGGGTGGTGGGCACCTTGTGGGCTCTAAAAAACGACCGCTATGTCGTGGCAGGCGTGCTGCTCGCCCTGACCACGATCAAGCCCCAGATGAGTTTCCTATTGATTCCGGCGCTGTTGATCTGGGGAGTGTGGCGGCGGCGCTGGCGTTTCCTCGGTTCCTTTGCAGGGACAATGGCACTTTTTCTGGGGGCGTCTTTTCTTCTGCTGCCCGCCTGGCTCGGCGAGTTCGTAGCCCAAGTGCTGCGGTATCCTTCCTACACAGCCATTGGCTCACCTATCTGGATCGTGACCCATCTCTATCTGCCATTCCTGGGCACACCAGGGGAGGTAGCGCTCTCGGCCTTGTTTCTTCTCTATCTGCTGGTCCAGTGGCGACATCTGCCCCGCGCCGCAGCTACCTCAGACTTGTTCCTCTGGCTCCTGGGGCTGACCTTACTTGTCACCAATCTTGTCGCTCTGCGCACGGCGACTACGAATTATGCTGTGCTCTATATTCCTCTATTTTTCATTCTCAAGGTGGCAGCGGACCGTCTGACGAGGGCATCCTTGTGGTTGGCCCTATTCTACATATTGAGTATGGTCGGGCTATGGGCGCTATTTCTGACGACAGTACAGGGTGACTACGAGAATCCGATCATGTACCTACCCTTGCCGTCTGTGCTCCTTCTAGGCATTCTGTGGGCAAAAGCAGCAAGTAACCCAGCCTCCGCCGGGCGGCAGTCCAGGATGGGTTGAGAGGTAAAGCCGTGAACACCGTCAAAAGACAGGAATGGACATGGGTCATCGTGGTTTCGGCCGTGATAGTCGCAGCAGCTGCGCTGCCGTACCTAACCGGCTACTTGGCCCAGACGCCAGACTTGCGCTTCTCTGGCTCGGTGATGGGTCAGGTGGATTATCACAGCCACCTGGCCAAGATGTGGCAGGGATATCGCGGGGAATGGCGTTACCGCTTGCTGTTCACGTCAGAACCGCATCGTGGAGCCTATGTACAGACATTCTACGTCGCCCTAGGCCATCTGGCTCGGATCACTCGCCTCGAACTGCCCGTAGCCTACCATCTTGCCCGTTCGCTGTTTAGTGTCTGGATGCTTCTGGGCATATATCGTTTCCTATCCCTGTTTGTGTCATCCATCCGCACCCGGCGGGTGGCTTTTGTCCTGATCACCATCGCCTCAGGGTTAGGATGGCTCACCGAGATGCTAGTTCCCACTACGGTTGGCGGTGTGTCTCCGATCGACTTCTGGCTCCTGGATGCCTTCACCTACTTGGCCGTGCTGGCTTTTCCTCATTTTTGCGCTGCTGTGGCCTTGCTTCTGAGCACCTATATCTTTCTTCTCAAACGGGCAGAAGGGCCTAATCTCTGGGAGGGGATTCTGGCCGTCCTTGCCTCGCTGGTCCTGGGCGTCATCCATCCCTATGCTCTGCTTCTTGCAGACGCCGTGCCCTTGATTTATTGGGGCGTAGAATCGCTGCGCATTCGCCACATGCACTGGCGCGGCATATTCACTGTTGCTATCATGGGCGTCAGCCAGATGCCTTTGCTTGTCTACGATCTGTGGGTGTTCCGCACCCAGCCAGTATTCGCGGCCTGGGCCGCACAGAATGTGACCCTGTCGCCTCCGCCCAGCGCCTACCTGTGGGGCTATGGACTGCTGTTGATCCTGGGGACCGTGGGGCTTGCTGTGTGGGCCCGGCGCGACTGGCCCGGCTTGGCCTTTCCGTTGATCTGGATCGTGCTGGTGGCTGTGCTGACGTACATTCCCTGGAATCTGCAGCGGCGCTTTGTGGAGGGGGTGCAAGTGCCGCTGGGGTTGCTGGCTGGCGTCGGAGTGGCCGAGGGCTTGTTTCCTCCGCTGAGTGGGCACCGCCTGAGTAGGCTACGCTGGCTAGCCATGGCCTCACTGGTTGCTTTGGCTTCCGTGAGTAACCTTTACCTGACAATCGGGTACACCGTGACCGCGGCGAGCCGAGATTCGCGGCTGTTCTGGCCTGCGGAAGTGGTGACCGGGGTAGACTGGCTGGGGAAGTATACCGAGCCGGATGACACCGTGCTATCCAGTTTCGAGGTGGGCAATTTGATCCCCGGGCGCATCGGCCACCGTGTGGTGTTGGGGCATTGGATAGAGACGATCGACTATGAGAATAAGCAGGCGGCGGTAGCCCGCTTCTTCGCTGCCGACACCCCTGATGAGGAGCGAGTTGCCTTGCTGGAGGAGCAAGGTGTGGCCTATCTCTTCTATGGACCCCAGGAGCAGGCGCTGGGTGCTTTTGATCCAGAAGGCAGTAGGTATTTACTCCAACGATTTTCCAGGGATGGAGTCCATGTGTATGCGGTCACCGTGCCGTAGCCTGCATACCGGCTGCG
>JASFLR010000493.1:0-3625 GCA_050117995.1 Anaerolineae bacterium | reverse complement strand
CGGGACAGGCATCTGCGTGTCGGTGGGGTAGGGCGCCGGCGAGTCGATCGGCGTTGGCGAGGGCGTGATCGATTCGCCGGGTGTCGGCGAGGCGCTCGGCGTGGGCGTGTGTGTGCGGGTGACGTCGAGTGTCGGTGAGGGCGTGATCGATTCACCGGGTGTCGGCGAGGGGGAGTTCGTGGGCGTGGGGGAAGGGGTTGGCGTGATGGTCAAGGGGCCAGGTGCCGGCGGGGTGGTGAGGCCAGGCGTCGGCAGCGGCGAGGGAGGGGACTCGAACAGCCCGTCGAGGGCAGCGGTGGATCCTGCGAACAGGATCAGGCTCAAGACTACTGCCAGGGCCAGTGCGGCGTTGCGTAGTAGATCCAAGGTGCGCTCCTCCGTCTGTTTTCAGGGCGCGTGGGCAGCGTTGTCGGATCGCGGCTGCGGTTGGACATCCTTCCGTGGCGGCGACAAGCCGACATGCCACGCTGATCAGAGCGTAGATCTGTGATGAGGCTGTAGAGAACTCTGTGTTACTATGGCCAATGTCAGGACCAGTATAGCACGAGGCTGCCTGCTTGTCAATGATTCTGCGAGCAAGATTGGGTCCTGTCAAAGTCCCATGGCTGCCTGTGCAGGGCATGGACCCCCTTGTACACCAATCCCGTACTGGCTTGGGTTGACCGGCAGCACAACCTGTGGTATAGATCACCTATCGGCATGGAGGTGGGGGTGATGCGTCTGCAGATCTGCCGCATGGTCTACGAGGATGCGGTTGGCATAGGGCCGGAGGACGTGGTGTCCTGGCAGGAGGCAGCCCGGATGCTGGGGATGAAGCAGTGGAGCGTGAGCCAGCTGGTGGACGATGGTGAGCTGACGATGCTGGTCGACGCCGATGCGCCCAAGGGCTGGAAGTGGCGCTGGCTGCTGCTGCGCTCGGAGGTGGAGGCGCTGGCGGAGTCCCGGCCGGCAAGCCCGGGGAGTAAGAGGCGTCGCCGGTAGCGGATCATTGTGGGCTGGCTTGGTGCTGTTCAATTCGCCCTGAGAGACAGGGAAACTTCCAGCGGGGCGTCTGGGCGGGTCAGGCGGGGATCGAGGGAGACGTGCCAAACCCGAAGGGTCTCGAAGACCCTTCGGGTCTTTGGATTCCACCGAGGGCCAGTCTTGTCAGGACGGGCACGGGTGCCTGCCCCTACTTGGCGGCAGGAGAAGCGGGCTGCCAGCAGAGACTCCTCAGTCGCTGCGCTCCTTCGGGGTGACACTCCTGGGACAGCCTTCGGCGCTCGCAAAGGCCGCTTGGTTCTCGAATTGACATAACCTGCATCATTGGTGACGCCAGCGACAGTCTCTCGCGAACGAGGGGCAGAGTCTCCTCTGGCTGAGGTGGAGATTCCCTCGCTGCGCTACTAGGGGCACATTTGTCCCTGCGAGCGCCAGTGCCTGTCCTGAGCCCGCGCCGCGAGGGTATCGAAGTGGTCAGCGACAGGAAAGCGGTCTTCTCGGTCACGGTTGGGGATTGCGCCTCTCGCAAGCGAGAGGTTGGGATCGCCAAAGTTGGGCGAGGTCTACCAATGACATCTCTTTGTTCGTGCCGGACCATAGCCCGGCACATCGACGCGAAGGCGCGGACCACAGTCCGCGCCGAGCACTAACAGCAATACATACAGCGTCGCTTCTCAGCGCTGCTTGCTGTATCGACCCCAATATGCTATAATCCTCGAGCATAACGCCCGTACCTCTTCTTCCCGAGCACAGACCACAACCTGCATGCTACCCAGGGCAAGCACCAAGGGAGTCGGGTTGGTCTCCCCCGAGCCCGAAAGGCATTGCACAACCGAGCTTGCCGCGAACGGCCGCTCAGAAAGGTAGCCACTATGAATCCTTGCCCCCAAGCGGAACGGTCGCCCTTTGTCTATCAGGTTCTCCGAGCTGCGCTGACGGTGGCGGTGATAGCTGCCATCATTTGCGGCATGGTGCCGTCCATGCCCCAGGCCCATGCCAGGTTGCAGGACCTGCCCCCGGTCTCTGCGCCCGCTGCCAACCAGCCCACTGCGCCTGCGCAACTGCCAGGGGCTAGCGAGGGCCAGCCCGCCCTTCTAGAACTCACTATCGTTGATGAGGTTGCGCAGGGTTCTGCTCTCGCGGCAGGCGAACCGTTGTGGACCATCGAGGCGGTGGATGCCGGCCCCTGGGTCGGCAGTTTTGCGTCATTGGCCATCGGCGACGGCGGCTCGCTTCACGTCAGCTACTACGACGAGCCCAACGCTGACCTGCGGTATGCCCTATACGCGGGCCCCACATGGATTACTGACACCGTCGACAGCTTGGGCCATGTGGGGCAGTACACCTCCCTGGCACTCGACGCATTTGGCAACCCGCGCATCAGCTACAAAGATTACACCTATGATATCGGCAAGCTCCGCTACGCGCAGCTCGGCGATACGGGGTGGATGACCGAAACGGTGCACAACTTCTCCGATGATGCCGGCAGCTATTCTTCGCTGGCTATCGACGCTGCCGATCATCCCCACATTGCCTACCTGGATATCAGCGGGGGCGAGGGGTTGGGCTATGCCTACAACGATGGCGTCTGGAACTATGACACCCCTGACGAGGTCGGGGTAGGCGGGCACATCTCGCTGGCACTGGCCGATGACCTGTACCCGCGCATCAGCTACTACGACTCGCTGGCAGACGCCGTTTACTACGCAGAGCTGGGGCTCGACGCAACCTGGACGATCACCAGGGTGAGCACCCTCGGAGGTGGCGGGGTCTACACCTCGCTGGCCCTCGATGCAGCCAACCAGCCGCATATCAGCTATTACGCACAGGATACCCAGGAGCTGATCTACGCCCATTTGGAGGGTTCCACCTGGTTCAGTGAGACGATCGCGGTGTTGGGGGAGTGGCAGGTGCACACCTCGCTGGCCCTTGACTCCAGCGACAGGCCGCATATCGCCTACTTTGATGACCTGACCTACAGCCTGGGGTATGCCACCCTGGAGGGCACAGAGTGGCTAACCCAGACGGTGGACAGCGGTGGAAACGTACTTGGCTATCCCTCCCTGGCCTTTGATGCCGACGGCTATGCCCACATAGCCTATTACGCCGGCTCTGGTGGACTCAAGCATGCCTGGCAACAGACCTGTACGCCGGCCGAAGTACTGGACGTCAACGGCCCAGTGACCATGACCCTGGGTACATCCAGTACCTTTACCGCCACTGTGTCCCCGGTCACTGCGACAGTGCCTCTGGAATTCGTCTGGCAACTGGCCGGCTGGAGCCAGCCGGACGACGGGACGACCTCGACGGAGAGCACGCTATCAGTCCCGGCGACCGTTACCGGCACCTACCCCTTGACGGTCACCGTCAGCGGCTGTGGCGGCGTGCTGGAGACGGCACGCCAGGTAACCATCGTCGAGCCGCCCTTGCCCGACCTTGTGGTTACCGACCTCTGGCAGGAGGGCGACACCATCTGGTACCAGATTGCCAACAGGGGGCAGGCCACCGCGTCGGAAGGTCATCGCTCCCTGCTGACTGTCGATGGGGTGGAAGTGATAGACGACGGGATCAAAGTGGAACTGGCGCCCGGCGAAACCATGAACCGATCTTTCGAGCACCCCTACGACTGTACCGACAACGAGGA
>JASFLR010000492.1:0-3634 GCA_050117995.1 Anaerolineae bacterium | reverse complement strand
CTGACCGCCATGGGCTTTGTCCAGAATGTATGGCAGTTGGCCGCCCTGAGGGCCATCCAGGGCATGCTCACTGGCACGGTCTCTGCGGCGACGACTCTGGTGGCAAGCTCCACTCCTCGCGAGCGATCGGGTTATGCTCTTGGGCTGCTGCAGATGGCAGTTTGGACTGGTGCCTCGGTGGGCCCACTACTGGGCGGCGTGGTAGCCGACACCTGGGGGTATCGCGCCGCCTTTTGGGTTACTGGTGTGCTCCTATTTGTCGCTGGCTTGACTGTCTGGCGCTTCGTGGAGGAGGACTTTCAGCCCCCAAGCCGCGACAAGGACAGCTCAGGTGGAGGCTTTTGGGATGGTGTGAGGCTGGTTATCCATCAGCGCCCGCTGCTCTCGCTGTTTGGCATTCGCTTCATGGTACGCTTGGGGGTGCGATTGATCGGGCCGGTACTTCCCCTGTTTGTACAGAGCCTCGTGCTGCCGACGGCCCGCCTGGCGACCATCACTGGCATGATCTCCGGCGTGCAGGCGGGAGCGAGTGCCATAGGCGCGGTGACGCTGGGCCGCGCCAGCGACCGGATCGGCTACCGGCGGGTACTGCTCGCCTGTGCCGCGGGGTCAGCCATCTTGTATGTGCCCCAGTTCTTTGTGACCACGCCGTGGCAACTGCTTATCCTGCAGGGGGGCGTGGGTCTGGTGATGAGCGGGGTCTTGGCGTCCATCAGCGCCCTGCTCGCCAACTTGGCCCCTGAGGGACGCCAGGGCGCCGTCTATGGCATGGATGCCAGCATCGTTTCAGGAGCCAACGCTGTGGGACCAATGCTCGGTGCGAGCATTGCGGCAGCAGTCGGGTTACGGGCGCCGTTCCTGCTTACAGCGGGCGTGCTTGCGCTGGCAGCCGGGCTGGCGATATTCCTGGTACCCCGCAACGGACAGGAAAACAGCCCCGCCCCCCACGAGTGAGCAATAGCCAGGCCCTCTCCCCGCTGGGCCTTGTTGAAGAATCAGCCGGGCGCCGGATGATCATCCTTCAGCCAGGCAAGCCCGGGTCAAGCTATGAAAGATAGTTCGAATCTCCCCGACAAAGGACGCGAGAAACCACCCCTTCAAGGTCAGGATGGTTTCTCGCGGTTAGGCTTCGGTGAATCTCCAGCTGATTGCCCTAGAAACGATGGATGTTGTAGAAAGCACTCGGGCCAGCGTATACGGCCATGCTGCCCAGCGCCTCCTCGATGCGGAGCAACTGGTTGAACTTGGCGACGCGATCACTGCGGCAGGGCGCGCCGGTCTTGATCTGCCCAGCATTGGTGGCGACGACGAGGTCCGCGATGGTAGTGTCCTCCGTCTCTCCAGAGCGGTGCGATACGACGGCCGTCCATCCAGCGCGTTTGGCCATTTCGATCGCCGCCAGGGTCTCGGTCAGCGTTCCTATCTGGTTCAATTTGATAAGGATGCTGTTTGCCGCCCCTAGCTCGATGCCCCGCTCGAGGCGCTCGACATTGGTCACCAGCAGGTCATCGCCCACAATCTGGAGCCGGTGGCCGAGACGATCCTGCATCAAGACCCATGTATCCCAGTCATCCTCGTGCAACCCGTCTTCGATAGAGATGATTGGGTACTTTTCGACCCAATCCTCGTAGAAATCCACCATCTGCTCGCCAGACAGGGTACGGCCCTCCTTCTTGAGCACGTACTTCCCATCCTCATAGACCTCGCTGGCAGCAGGGTCCAGGGCCACAAAGATGTCCTTGCCAGGCTCGTAGCCCGCTCGCTGCACGGCCTCGACGATCAGTTCGACCGCCTCTTCGTTGGACTTTAGTGCGGGAGCAAAGCCACCCTCGTCACCTACGCCCGTATTATAGCCCTTGGCCTTGAGCACCTTCTTCAGCGCGTGGTAGGTTTCGGCACCCCACCGCAGAGCCTCTGCAAAGGAAGGTGCGCCTACCGGCATGGCCATGAACTCCTGTAGATCCGGGCCATCAGTAGCGTGCTTCCCGCCGTTGAGGATATTCATCATGGGCACCGGCAGTGTCTGGGCCGATACCCCACCAATGTAGCGGTAGAACGGTAGATCGGAGGATACAGCAGCAGCCTTGGCCGTAGCCAAGCTGACGCCCAGGATGGCGTTGGCACCCAGCTTGCCCTTGTTAGGCGTTCCATCCAGTTCGATGAGGTACTCGTCCAATCCGACCTGGTCCAGGGCATCAAAGCCCCACAGCTCATCGGCAATGAGATCGTTCACATTGTCCACGGCCTGGAGCACGCCCTTGCCACCATAGCGTTCCTCATCACCATCGCGCAACTCGACGGCTTCGTGGACGCCGGTAGACGCACCTGATGGCACTGCCGCCCGCCCTACTGCGCCGTTGGCCAGCAGTACTTCCACTTCTACAGTCGGGTTGCCCCTCGAGTCCAGAATCTCCCTTGCAACAATTTCCTCAATGAATGACATTTCCCACCTCCTGAAGGTTTGGTCCTATGAATGTGCCTCGCGCCCGGAAGCAAGCAGCGGCGTTACCACCGGCCCGCGAGCTCCCCTACCTCTCAACTCGCTGCCAATCCCAGAGCCTCGTACAACTGCTCGAACTCGAAACGGTCCTCCAACATCTCCTCAAAGCGGCGCACCTTTTTCTCCAGGTGAAACCGGGTCTTTCCAAAGAAACGCTCAATGACCTCCACGGCAGTCAGCGTATCCTGGCGGACCAGGATCATCGGCACGCCTACCTCTTCAGCCCTGCCCAATATGATCGGACTGGGTTGGAGGTTTCCAGTAAGAATCACGCACTTTGTGCTGGTCTCGAGCGCCGCCAACTGGATATCGGGACGATCGCCACCGGTGATGACGGCCTTGTTGGGCTTGCGACGAAAGTACGACAGCGCCGAATCCACGCTCATGGCACCTACCATCAGGTGCTCGACCAACTCGTCCATCTTGTCCTGGCAGCAGAGAACAGTACCTGATAGGAATTCTCTCAAGTCGTCGACACTCACGGCGAGCAGCAGACGCTCTTGAGGAAGAACTGCCAGGACCGGAACTCCACGGGCTTCCAGGGCTGGCTTGACAGTCTCTTGCACAAAGGGCATGCGCTGGCGCGGTATGGCATTCAGCACTACTCCGACGAGCAGATCGCCCAGGCGCGTTCGAGCTGTCAGGGCATCATCCAGGAGCTGCAGATCTTCGTGGTATTTGACAACCACGAGCGCGGATGCCCCTAGCATCTTGGCTACTTCGGGCGTTGGCAGCCCGACCAAGTATCCCTCCCGCAGGTTGGAGCCTCCCTCCAAAACGATAACATCACGATCTTCAGAGACCCGCTGGTACGCTGTCCTGAGCTCGCCAACAAAGTCAGTCTGGGAATTGCCGCTTAGAATGGATTCCACCTGGCGCGGCCCGACTCCGACAGGAACCATATCCTCGAGGGCATCAGGTAGCTCGAAGGTCCTCTTGAAGAATTCAGCATCCTCGTCCACCAGCCCAGCCGCGAGCCGCGAGCCGGTGCTCAACGGCTTCATGTAGCCGATGGTGAACCCATCGCGCCGCAACCGCCCGGCGATGCCCACACAGAGGGCGCTCTTGCCCGAAAAGGTCTCCGTCGATGTAACGTATAGAGTAGCCACTGTCACCTCCACTCAACTTTGGGAC
>JASFLR010000491.1:0-3635 GCA_050117995.1 Anaerolineae bacterium | reverse complement strand
CCCGATAGCGCAGTCAGGCTCGCTCGCGCGATCCCCCATAGCGCCATCGAGATGCTGGTAAATATCCGTTTGATGATTGCCAATGGTACGATAGTCACTGGGACGAGTACCTGACCATTGTATGCCGGACCGCTCCAGCTGGAGCGCGTCACGGCGCCGGTCTTATCGGCTGCAGCTGTCGCCGTCACTGCGACGCTCTCTGTCTCTCGGAACAATCCTATTATACAACGATCCACGGGAGAGGGCAATTCCATCCCATCATGGGGAGTGCCCTGCCGTGGCCCGTGCTCGCGGCGGGCAACAGTTCGCCCATTCCAAAGCGCTCCATGCTTGCTAGCGGTGATGCTCGCGACGCGCAGCAGTTCGCCGCACAGATAGAACCGCTAGCCTGCTGTCAGGGGACTATCTCCTCCATCCCGGCGAGCACCCGTCCAATCTCCTCAACGCGCTCCACCGCATGATCCACGCAGTGATGACCGGCCTGCCTCACATCCCCAACCAGCACCGTCACCATCCCCATCTCCTTCGCCGGACACAAGTTGCGGACATTGTCCTCCACCAGCACGCACTCCTCAGGCTCGACCCCCAGTATGCGGCATATGCGTTCATACGCCGACTTCCGGGGCTTGCTCTCGTACTCCATATCGCGCACGTCTATGATCCGGGAAAAGTGCTGCCGGACGCCCAGCACCTCGAGTACCTGCTGGGCGTGCTCCCGTGAGGCGTTGGTAAAGATCACCTTCTCCTGGGATATTGCGCCCAGGACTGCGTCAAGCTCGCCGTTGGGCCTGATGTACATGTGCAGCGCGATATTGTGCACATGCTGCAGGTACTCCTCGGGGTCGATTCCATGGTTCACCTGCAGGCCGCGCATGGTGGTGCCGTAGGTCTGCAAATACTGGTCGCGGAGCGCGTCGGCCTCGTCTGGGCCGAGCTCGAATCGCTTCTGGATATAGTCCAGGATCAGGCGACGGATCTCGACCATGATGCCCGCGCTCCTGGGATAGAGCGTGTCGTCCAGGTCGAACAGGATTACGCGGATCATGAATCTGCCTCTGCCAGGATCTCCTGCAGGAGCGCCGCGTCGATATTCCGGCCTGTCAGCACTGAGACGACCTGCTGGCCCCCGGCATCCAATTGCCCGCTCAGAAGCGGTGCGACGGCGATAGCGCCCGAACCCTCGACGATCACCTGCTCGTGGCCTGCCAGCCAGCCTACTGCATGCCGGATGTCGGTCTCGGGTACTACCAATATCTCGTCGATCAGGTGCCCCGCCATCTCAAAGGGCATGCGCCCGAACCCACCCGCCAGTCCATCGCAGATCGTTGGCTCCGCCGGGTAGGTCTCGTACGGCCGGCCCTCCTGCAGCGACAGATACGCCGATGGAGACGCTTCTGGTTGCAGGCCCACGACGCGCACCGCCGGGTTGATCGCTTTGGCGGCAATCGCCGTACCTGCTATCAGGCCGCCGCCCCCTACGGGCACCAACAGCAGGTCAGCCTCTGGCATCGCCTCCATCACCTCCAAGCCCACCGTGCCCTGCGCCGCGATCACGATCGGGTCATCGTAGGCCGAAACGTATACGGCCCCATGGGTCTCCGCATACGTCTCCGCCAGGGCGTGCGTGGCATCATAGTCGGCGCCAGCGCGGCGAACCTCGCAGGCAAATGCTTTCAGCCGCTCGACCTTGGCCCGTGGCGCGGTAGTGGGCACAAAGATGGTGATCATCTCCAGCCCCAGCACTTGCCCGGCATAGGCTACGCCCAGTCCGTGGTTCCCTGCCGACGCCGTGACCACGCCTCTCTTTATCTCTTCTGGCGTGAGCGCCGACAGCTTGCTCAGCGCTCCCCGCAGCTTGAACGATCCGGTATGCTGCCAGCATTCCATCTTCAGGTAGGAGCGGCAGCCGGCAACCTCGCTCAGTGCTGCTGAGGGCACCAGCGGCGTGCGCCAGATGTGGTGCCGGATCACATTCTGGGCAGCCAGCACATCAGCCAGTGTAACGCCCTTCTCAGAATCTCCAGTCATATTCCTCAACCATGCATCTGCTCGCAGTGGATCTCCAGATCCACTGCGCTGTCATCGACTTCAGCCAGCCCGCTCGTAGTAACGACTCATGGCTTCTGACAAAGCAAACCGGGTACCACTCGAGTTCAACTCGTCTCGCCGCCGTCATTGTGAGTTCACCTATGGCGGGTCCCGCCACTCAGCACGGAGCAACACCGTCTGTCATTGCGACGAGCGAGCGCCGTTTGCGAGCGAGGTCCTCTCGCTCTGGAGAGGCGCAATCTCCAACTACGTCCGAGGAGACTGCTTGACGCTCACGGTGGCAGATCAGTCAAAAGTCATCAGTCGCCCTCAGCTATCACCGGCAAGTATTGTCTCATTGCGGACACCGGTCCCTACTTGGAGACCATCGGCAGATAGAACTGGTAATCCGCCGTAGCGGCACAAAGGATAGGCAAGCTGAACTCGATGGGACTGCCACTCCAGTTGTCCGCATCGATCGCCAGCTCGAAATCGATCCAATGTCCATGCTCCGCCAAAGGTATCACCGAAAACTCAAAGGCCTGGGTGTTGCCCGCGCTTGCCCCGCCCGCTATGTCCGGGTAGGGGCTAGTATCAGGTGAGATCTCGCCGATGTCGTGCTGGCCAGTGCCGCCGACCGCGGAGAGTGTGCTATCGATCCCCTCCACTGCGGTGTTGCCCTCGTTCCCGAGCATCACCGTCAACCCCACCGTCTCCCCACAGTTGACTGCGCCATTGTCGTTCCCCACGGTGCCCCCCGCGTTGTCGTCGTCGATGGCAACGCGGTCGTAGACCAGCGGACCGATGATGATGCGGGGTGTCGTCGCACTGGCGACATTGCTATAGTCCGATTCGCCATCGTCGTTGTAGGCGCGCACGCGATAGTAGTAGGTAGTCAATGGGGTCAAACCCGTATTCACGTAGCTGGTCGTGTTGGCGGCGACGCTCGTGAACGGCGTCCAGGTCACGCCTGTGAGACTGCGCTGGATCTGGAAGCCGTCTTCGTCGCTGCTGTTGTCGGTCCAAGACAGGTTGATCTGCACCGGCGAGACCGCCGCCGCCGTCAGGTTCGTAGGCGCGTCGGGCGGACTGTCCACTACACTCTGCCGAAAGTTCGCCACCGTCCAGGCGGTGTTGTTTAGCGTCCGGTGGTTATCTGCAGAGTCCGTGCCTACCGGTGTGCCGAAATAGCCCACGTCTGGGTTCGACCACCAGGCAATACGCAAGCAATTGTCACATGCCTCACCATAGGCCATGACAGTGCGCCACGCTGGTTCGGAATTTACATAACCGTAGCTATAGGGGAAAGCGCCTTGTGGCTGGTTGTACTTGTTGACCACGTACCAGTCGTGTTGGGCACCCATGTTGTGTCCTAGCTCGTGTCCAAAGCTATAATACCCGGTGGCGCACGACCAGTGAACCACGGCGAAGGCGTGATCCTGGAAGGAGGTGCTGACGTCCTGCATCAGCCACGCTATGCCACAGTACTCGGTGTCGTTGACGATTAGCACCACTTCATCGGCAGCATAAGCGTCGCGCAGCGAGTGGACGTTATCCATTTTCCCGTCGTCGGGATCTGTCAGAGCATAGAGAGCATCCTCGAAAAC
>JASFLR010000490.1:0-3638 GCA_050117995.1 Anaerolineae bacterium | reverse complement strand
AGCACCACAGTACCCATCTCGTGAGCGCGCTCCAGGGCCTCGCTGTTCTTGAACAGGATGCCTTGCTCGGCTCCCTTTCCGGTACCCACCATGATAGCAGTGGGTGTCGCCAGACCCAGGGCGCACGGGCAGGCAATAACCAGCACCGCCACCATGTAAATCATGCTCTGCGTGAAACCTACGTCGCCAAAGATGAGCCAGGCGAGAAAGGTGATCAGGGCCACGCCAATCACTATGGGCACAAAGACCCCCGAGATGCGGTCCGCCAGCCGCTGGATGGGCGCCTTGGAACCCTGGGCCTCTTCAACCAAGCGGATGATCTGGGCCAATGCTGTCTGAGCTCCAACGCGAGTAGCCTCGTACTTGAGCAGGCCCTGCTTGTTGATCGTTGCGCCCACAACCTCGTCGCCCGGCCCTCTGTCAACCGGCAGGCTCTCGCCCGTGAGCATCGACTCGTCTACGGCAGAACGACCCTCCAAAACAATGCCATCCACCGGCAGTCTCTCACCAGGCCGCACGACTACCACATCACCCAACAAGACCGACTCCACTGGTACCTCGGTCTCGGCGCCATCGCGTATCACCCGTGCCGTCTTGGGCCTCAGGCCCATGAGCTTCTTGATCGCCTCGGACGTGCGGCCCTTGGCGCGCGCTTCCAGCATCTTGCCCAGCTTGATCAGGGTGATGATCATGGCCGACGTCTCAAAGTAGACGTGTCCGCCCAACCCAGAGAACAAGAGCACGGCCAAACTGTAAAGGTACGCTGTCGACGAGCCCATGGCCACCAGCACGTCCATGTTGGCCGACCGCGCGCGCAGGCTCTTGAAACCGCCTACGTAGTAGTCCCAGCCGACATAGAATTGCACTGGCGTTGCCAGAGCCAGAAACAACCAATTGACCCACGGCTCGTGGGCCCATGCTCCCAACAGGCCAAAGTCGCGCCCCATGCTTAGCAGGAAAAGGGGCAGAGTAAACACGACACCTGCCCAGAACTTGCGAGTCTGGCTCTGAATTTCGGCCTCGCGGGCGGCGCGCTCGACATCCTCTGGCGCCTCTCCCTCGGCCGCCACAATGACATCGTAGCCGGCATCCCGGATCGCCTGCTGGATGGTCGCCAGACTGACTACGCCCGGGAGGTACTCCACCGAGGCACGTTCGATCGCATAGTTCGCGTCAACCGCCACCACCCCGCCTAGACGACCAAGCGCGCGCTCAATGGTGCGCGCGCAGTTGGCGCAGGTCATCCCTGTAACTGGCAGCTCTGCCTTGGCAGTCGGCACATCATACCCGATGTCACGGATGAGCGCAAGAAACTGGCCCTCAGTGACAGACGCCGGGTCGAAGCTGATCGACGCCTTTTCTGTAGCCAGATTCACAGAGGCCTCGGTCACCCCTTCCATGCGCTTCAGGTTCCGCTCCACCGTGAGCGAGCAGTTGGCACAGGTCATCCCTGTGACCGGCAAGCTGACTTGCTTCTCCGTCATAGTTCCACTTGCTCTTCCCGTCATGGAAGCACAGAGCAGGCGCAAATCCGCCACCCGCCCTGTGCTATCTTCGACTTTGCCGCGCTAGGCTACTGGGTAGCCAGCTTCTGCCAGCGATGCCTTGAGGGCATCGAGCGCCTCTTCGCCGGCAACCTGAAAGGTGGCTGTCTTACCCTCTACATCACCGCTAACGAACTCGACACCATCCACAAAGCCACTCTCTCGCTTTACCGTCATGATGCAGTGATTGCAACTTATATTCGGAATATCCAACTTGACAGTCTTCATTTCGCTCTCCCTTGTTTGCGGCGGACCACAGTCCGCGCACGCTTTCCTCACTTCGAGCGAACTACAATCCGCCCCATCTAAACCTTTACCTTTGCTTCAAACACACTCATGATCTCGGCAATGACCCGCTCTCGCTCGGCCGGATCGTCGCCCTTGATGGCGGTAGTAACACAGGTCTGGAGATGCCGTTCCAAAATCAAGCTGTTCACCTTCTCCAGCGCCCGCTGGACAGCAAGATTCTGGTTGAGGATATCAATGCAATAGGCATCCTCATCGACCATGCGTTGCACGCCGCGCACGTGGCCTTCGATGCTTTTCAGCCGATTGATAATGCCTCGCCTGTATTCCTCAGCCATAGCTAGCACCCCAGGTCGTGATACCCCACCCCCCAGGGGAGGGGGTCACCGAACACTATACCATAGTGGACCAAGTCTGTCAACTTTGCCGTATCGCGCACACGCAAGCCCCACCACCTGACCAAGAGCAAACGGGCCCGGGTTCTGCTTCTGTCGCATCCTGCGTCCCCCTTTGGCCCGTCCACATCTACTATCTTATGCGCCAGCGACCAGCCAGTCTGTAGGCTGGATTCCCGCCCAATGGCAGGCAACCAGTGTTGAGCAGCGGTTGACAGGCGGGTAGTTGTCAGCTATAGTACTTGGTGAGGGAGGGCACTGCCATGTACGATCTGGTCATCACCAATGGAACGATAGTCACCGCTGAAGCAACTGCACAGGCTGACCTGGGCATTGCCGCGGGCCGCATCGCCGCCATCGGCACCGGGCTGCACGGATTGGAGACGGTTGACGCCATAGGAAAGCTAGTGTTGCCGGGTGCCATAGACGAGCACGTGCACCTGGAAATGCCTGTGGGCGAGTTTGCCTCCAGCGATGATTTCTACACCGGCACGGTGGCTGCTGCCTGCGGCGGCACTACGGCCATCGTAGACTTTGCCGAGCCCCGACCGAGCCAGTCCCTGGTCAAGGGCCTTCAAGAGCGCCGCGCCAAAGCCGACGACAAGGTCGTGATCGACTATGGGCTGCACATGACCCTCTCCCACGCTGATGATGAGACCCTGGATCAGATACCGGCCGCGATCGAGGCCGGCGCCGCCAGCTTCAAGCTGTACATGGCCTACGAGGGCTTGCGCCTGGACGATAGGGGCCTGCTGCGGTCGCTGGCTGCACTAGGGGAACACGGTGGACGGGCGCTGGTTCACGCTGAGAATCACCACGCCATTGCCTATCTAACGGCCAAGGCGCTGGCTGAAGGGCAGACCGGACCCGAGAACCATCCTCTCACCCGCCCGGACCTCATGGAGGCCGAGGCCATCCATCGCCTGCTATCCCTCGCCCACGTGGCCGGCACACCGCTTGTGCTGGCACATCTGTCCTGCGCGCTTGGCCTTGAGGAGGTGCGGCGAGCGCGTGAGCGAGGTCAGACCGTGTGGGTCGAGACCTGTCCCCAATATCTGCTCCTGGACGAAAGAGAGTACAGCCGTACCGGCTTTGAGGGTGCCAAGTTTGTCATGGCGCCTCCGCCAAGGACCGCGGCTGACCGCGCGGCGCTTTGGGGCGGCCTCAGTGCAGGCGAGATCGACACCGTCGCTACCGACCACTGCCCATTTTTCTACGCCACGCAAAAGACGCGCGGGCGAGATGACTTCTCGCGTATTCCAGGTGGCGCGCCGGGCATAGAGACACGACTGGCCCTACTCTACACCCACGGCGTGCGGGGGGGGCATCTCACCCCTGAGCGCTGGGTGGAGGTGTGCTGCACCGAACCCGCTCGGCGCTTTGGCCTGGCCCCAGGCAAAGGCACACTCTCCATCGGTGCGGATGCTGACGTAGTAGTTTTCGATCCGGATCG
>JASFLR010000489.1:0-3646 GCA_050117995.1 Anaerolineae bacterium | reverse complement strand
CAGTCATGTCCATGGCTTCGCGGATCTGGACATTGGTCAGCTCCGGATTGGCGCTCCACAGCAGCGCCGCCACACCGGAGACGTGAGGGGTGGCCATTGACGTACCGCCCCAGGCCTCGTAGCCGCTGGCGGGCGCGGTGTACGTGCTCTCCACGACAGCGGTGGAGCCCTCCTGATTGGCTACCAGATACTGCCCATCCTCTTGGCTAAGGCTGACGGCAATGATCCAGCTACCTTCCTCGCCCAGCGTGCCGGCAAAGAGACCGGGCTCATTGTTGTAGATGACTGCCGCGACTCCGCCGCCATCCATGACAGTCGTGACCTTCTCAGCGAAGCTAGCGTCGCCGCGCTCGCACAACACCACCATGCCATTCCAGTCACCGGGGCCATCGGCAGGAAGGCATCTCCCACCGTCTGCTAGTGCTCCACTAACACTACCGAGGGCCGCATAGTCCATGGGAATGACGTCGTAATCCACACCAGCGACATTCAGATTAGCAGTGGATACATACGGCAACGTACTCAACACATCCACACCAGGCGCCGCCAGCTCGACCTGGTCGTTGAACTGGGAGAAATCAGCGTAGGCGAGGCTCTCATCGATCGCCGCGACGGAGATGACGGAGTCGTAAGAAGCTGGGTAGTGGTACTCCTCGATGCCGTCGTTGCTGGCAGCAGCTACCGACAGGATACCCTCGGCATACAGATCCTCAAAGGCCATACGTTCTTTTCCGGACTTGGTTGTACCGCTGAGGCTCATGCTGATGATACTTGCCCCATTTTCCTTGCACTCGTAAGCAGCCGCGATCAGGTCAGAGGCGTGCGCCTTGCTCACCCACTCGCCGGCGTTGTCAAAGATCTTGACCATGAAGATGCTGGGCACAGCGTAGCTCACGCCGATAACGCCGATCTCATTGTCCAACGCGCCGATGGTGCCGGCCACGTGGGTTCCATGGCCATAGCCGTCAGTATTCCATTCTTCGCCGGGGATCTGCGAGTAGCCAGCCATGCGATCTGGTGCCCACAGGTCTTCGTGGTCGGCATATAGCCCGGTGTCGATGATGCAGACGGTCACACCTTCGCCGGTGTAGCCTTCAGCCCATACATCGGGGGCCTGAACAGCCTCAATGCCCCATGGCATAACCTGCACTTCGTACGGGTTAGTCGGCTCCGCGGCCAGATACCGCAGGGGATCGGCCTCGATCGACACCACATTCGGGTCTTTGGCCAGGCGATTGGCCCAGCGATCGGAGACACTCACGGCGAGGGTGTTGATGCGAGCAAGGTCATGGTGGACCTGCCCACCTGCAGCCATTACACTATTGCGGACCATGGCGCCCTTACCGGGCATGTACTCGATCATGACCCGCTCCACCGGGTCCGCAAAGGCCAAGGGCATGATGGCCGTGATCATGGCTACGACCAGAAGTAGTGAAAAAACTGGTAGGGCTTTCTTCCTCATTTGTCTCTCCTCGTAGAGATATGATGTTGATGCATGATACGCTGCTGCTGCTGGGGTGCGAGCCCACGGGACAAGGTCTCTGCTAATGCGCCAGTTCCTCCTCTCAGCCTCGTGCAGGCCAGTGTGGCACGAGAGCCACAGCTAAGGATAGCGAATTGGGCGTAACCCCAGGCCGGCTGGGCCCTTCGGTCGCATTGACTCTGGATAGCCAATATGTGCGAGCGAAGCAAGCTGCTCCAACCGATCTGGGGTACACCCATCCCCCCCACTACCTAATAGACGTAGAGCACTCGAAAAGGTTACGGGTCACAGCATGGATGTCGGAGCAATTTCCGCCCAAGGCCAAGGTAGAGATTCCTTCGATTCGGGAGAAGCGCCTTGGCTCGCAAAGACAAGGCCCTGTGAGTTTTCACCGAAACGCACGCACCACCACGACAGGAACCCGTTTGAACTACCGATGGCTTTGTGATATACTCATCTGGCGCAAAGACCAACGAGAGGAATGGAGAGGATACCGATGCAATATCGTAGCTTTGGAAAACTGGACTGGAGACCTTCAGCACTTGGGTTCGGCGCCATGCGCTTGCCCACGATCGACGACGATCCAGCCAGGATCAACGAGGCAGAAGCCACCCGCATGTTACGCTATGCTATCGATCGTGGGGTGAACTATGTGGATACCGCCTATCCATACCATAGGGAGAACAGCGAGCGGCTCGTGGGCCGTGCGCTTCAAGACGGGTACCGGGATCAGGTGAAGCTCGCCACGAAAATGCCCTGCTGGAAGATCGAAGAGGCTGGCGACTTTGACCGCTATCTGGATGAGCAGTTGGAAAAGCTCCAGACCGACCACATCGACTTCTATCTGCTGCACGGACTCAACGAAAAGCGCTGGACGGATATGAGCGAACTGGATGTGCTCGGCTGGGCAGAGGGGGCAATTGCCAGCGGCAGGATCAGGCACCTGGGCTTTTCCTTCCACGACAAGCTAGAGACCTTCAAGGCGATCGTTGATGCCTCGGATCTGTGGACGTTTTGCCAGATTCAGTACAACTTTATGGATATCGAGTACCAAGCTGGTACCGAGGGCCTAAAGTATGCAGCCGACCGCGGACTGGCTGTGGTGGTGATGGAGCCGATCCGTGGAGGTCGGCTTACGAAAAGCGTGCCTCTGTCAGTCCAGGCGCTTTGGGATACCGCCCCGGTGCAACGGACGCCAGCGGAACACGCGCTCCAATGGGTGTGGAACCATCCAGAGGTGTCGATTGTGCTCAGCGGCATGAGCACCTTTGAGCAGGTCGAGGAGAATGTGGCCAGCGCAGGCCGGTCAGGCGTGGGAACCCTGTCCGAGGAAGAACTGGTGCTGTACGATCGCTTGCGCGAGGCGTACGAAGCCCTGTGCCCTGTCCCCTGCACCGACTGCAAGTACTGTTTGCCCTGCCCGAGCGGCGTGAATATCCCTCGCGTGTTCGATATCTACAACGATGGCGTCATTTATGACAATGTAGAGCGGTCGCAGATGGTCTACAACAACTTTATGAGCGAGGATGAGCGGGCCAGCCTGTGCACCCAGTGCGGAGAGTGCCTGGAAAAGTGCCCGCAGCAGATTGAGATCCCGGACTGGCTGGCCAAGGCCCACGAGGCGCTGTGCCAGGAATAGTTGAGTTGAACGGCCTGGGAGGACGCCTTGTCCTCCCAGGCCGTTTTGATCTCGCTGCCACCATCACACTCGCCGGTTGACCCACATGCCCCCGTTGACCTAGCGAGCGACTAGCGGGAGGTAGATGGTGTACAGCCCGTAGTAGTGGCTGGGATCCGAGTCCGTCACCACCTCGCTACCAAAGGTCCCGACGACCGACCCGATATTCACATATTGCCCGACCTGTACCTGGCCGGTGGCGGTGCACGTCATCGTCGCACTCGCGCCCAGTGTTGTGCTGGGACAACTGACCCTCACGCCCTGATCGTCCGTCACCGCTACCCCAGTCAGAGGCACGTTGCCAGTATTGGCGACGCGATAGCTCCAGGTCACAGTCTCGCCTGCGGACAGGTGGGGCCCAGGAGCATCGTCGGCATCAAGGCCGTTGGTGAGCTTTTCCAGTGCGATGCCCGGCACACTGCCAAAGTAGTGGCTGGGATCTGTATCGCTGATGATCTCCCCAGTCCGCAAGACAGCTCCCGTGG
>JASFLR010000488.1:0-3650 GCA_050117995.1 Anaerolineae bacterium | reverse complement strand
CGACCTCCATCTCGGACTCGCCCAAGTGGATCAGCTCGTCGTCGCGCTTGGCCCGCGCCTTGCCCCACAACGACCAGGTCATGGCATCGAGCAAGGCTGACTTGCCATGCCCGTTGGCGCCGGTCAGGCAGGCCAGATGGATACCATCGAAATTGAGCGGGGGCACGTTGTCGCGATAGCACATAAAGTTGCGAACGCGCAGCTGGAGAGGGATCATGCTTCAGGCATTCCTTTCGTCATCAGACCTCACAGGCCAAACCAGAACGACCCCGACCAATATGGCCGGGGCCGTCGTGTGGAGTGGAGCGGGAGACGGGATTCGAACCCGCGACAGTCTGCTTGGAAGGCAGATGCGCTACCACTGCGCTACTCCCGCACGGTCGCGCCCCATTCCGCCCCAGCGCTGTGACGCAGGCCGAGGCCGGGGCTCACTGGAGGGGATTATAGCACACAAATCACCGGCCTGCAACCTGGGTACGGCGCGCAAACCAAAGCGAATGCACCCCTACAAGACACTACCATCCGGTCGTCCCCAGACCCCCTTTGAAGGGTCCGACCACGTCACTGGTGATCCATCCGCCATAGAAGCCACCCGGCTGTGGCTGCACCCGCTCGCCATCCACGTAGCAGGCATCCATCTGTTGTGGGTAAAAGGCCACGTGGTTTCTGATGGCTGCATAGGCATTCTGAGGATCTGGATAGAACCAGGCAGCATTTGTGGCCCGCCTGCCGTTCACCGTGATGCTGTAGTAGCTCGCCCGGCCCTTCCACTCGCACCATGAGGCCCGGTCAGTCTGCGCCAGATACTCCATCCTGATATCTTCAGGGGGTATATAGTAGACGGGTGGGTGGCTGGTCTCCAATACGCGCTTTGCACGGCGTGTGTCGGCGATGACTACGCCCGCGAAAACTACCCGGATATGTTTTTCCGAGTCCTCCACGCGCGGCGGGCGGGGATAGTCCCAAACCGATTCCTGACCTGGTGCAGGCTCGATCCGTTGGTAGCTCATCGCAAGACCTCCATTCTAGGCGCGGATCGTCAAGTGCTTTTCCGAGTTTTACGAAAGCTTAATACCTGTATCTATTCAAAACCTTGACAAAACTGTGACAATGTGCTAATATAGAGTAACAGTATGGCTTTGAGTTTAATTATGGCGGGAGAACGTCGTACAGTATATAAGGACTGTCACCAACAGCAGCAATGATTTGTCCTGACATACACGCTGCTGTCCCGCCAAGATCGGTGGCAAAGGAGGAGAGATGGTTCAGAATGCGATGGTGTGGGGTGCCGGAGGTGGCATTGGCCAGGCATTGGTTTCGATATTGAGTCAAGAGGGCTGGCGCGTAATCGCCCTCGGTCGTGGAGTGGCGGACTTGAGTAACCTGGCCTCCGACGTAATTGAGGTAAACGTGGCCGATGAGGGTGCTGTGCAACGGGCCGTAGAGGCGGCAAAGAAAGAACTGGATCAGGTGGATCTGTGGGTGTATTCCGTGGGCGATATCGCTGCTAGTAAGGTGGCTGATGCTCAGTTTGACTCCTGGCAGCGCATCTTGGATGCAAATCTGACTGGTGCTTACCTGACCACGCACTATAGCCTGCCGCTACTGGCGCGTGATGCACACATGATCTTTTTGGGTGCCATCAGCGAGCGCCTGCGCCTGCCCCGTCTGTCTGCCTATGCTTCTGCCAAGGCCGGCCTCGAAGCTTTTGTCGAGGTCCTCGGCAAGGAAGAGCGCAAGCGACGGGTCACCTTGGTGCGACCGGCAGCTGTGGACACCCCACTTTGGGACAAGGTACCCTTCAATCTACCCGCGAAAGCGCTGAGCCCTGAAGACGCTGCACAGCGCATTCTTGCCGCCCATCGCGATAACCAGCGCGGTGTGCTCGACCTGTGATCGATGATGAACGAGAATCGTAGTTTCATCCGCTTGTCCGGGCTTTCCAAGGGCTTCCAGGAGGGCGGACAGACACGCACCGTGTTGCGAGACGCCGAGGCTGAGTTTGCCAATGGCGAGTTTGTCGCCATCTTGGGCAAGAGCGGCAGTGGCAAGAGCACGCTGCTCAATCTCATCAGCGGCATCGACTTGGTGGACGGCGGGGACATATGGGTGAACGGCCAGCGATTGACTGCTTTGAACGAGCGACAGCGGACGCTGTTCCGCCGGCTGAATATTGGCTTTGTCTTCCAGTTCTTTAATCTAATACCAACGCTCACTGTGTGGGAGAATGTAATGCTGCCACTCGAATTGGCTGGTGTGGAGAACGGTGAGGCCCGGCGCCGGGCCGAAACCCTGCTGGAGGCGGTGGGGTTGCTCGATCGGCGGGATACCTTCCCCGACCGCCTATCCGGCGGTGAGCAGCAGCGGGTGGCCATCGCCCGCGCGCTGGTCCACGACCCGCTTCTGGTTCTGGCCGACGAGCCGACCGGCAACCTGGACGAGGATACCGGGCAGCAGGTCATGGCCCTGCTCGACCGTCTGACTCGCCAACAGGGAAAGAATCTGATCCTGGTGACCCATAGTCACGAAGCCGCCGCCTACGCCGACCGCATGCTAACGCTGCGCGACGGTAAACTGGTCAACGGGATGCAAGATGAGTGAGACCAAAGTAACTGCCTTTGCTTCCCGCACGCTCTGGAACATAGGCTTGCGCTACCTGCTGAGGCACCCGTGGCAGAGCGCCTTGATGGTGCTTGGCATCACACTCGGCGTCGCCGTAGCTGTGGCAGTGGACCTGGCCAACGCCAGCGCCACCCGGGCTTTCGACTACAGCACCGATTCAGTAATGGGACGGGCCACGCACCAGATCGTCGGCGGGCCACAGGGACTGGACGAAGCGCTCTACGTCGAGCTGCGCCGCCAAGGGTTGGGCACTGAGGGCATACTGGCTGCCCCAATCGTGTCCGACTATGTCTATTCACCGCAGCTTGGCGATCGGCCCTTCCAACTCCTCGGCGTCGATCCCTTTGCCGAGGCGCCCTTTCGCAACTACCTTTGGGGAGAGGGCGAGGCGCCGATTGGGGAACTCACAGCCCTGCTGACCCGTCCAGGTGCAGTCCTGCTGGCCTCCGAAACGGCCGACTACTATGGCCTGTCAGTGGGCGACACTCTCAGTCTGGAAGTGGGCGGCTACCAGAGCGAGGCAGTGGTGGCGGGCCGCCTGGTTCCGGCTGACGATCTCAGCCGCCGCACCCTTGCCGGCCTGGTGCTAACCGATCTGGCTACCGCACAGGAACTGACAGGCCGCCTCGGGCGCCTGGAACGCATCGATCTAATCTTGCCTGGAGATGGAGTTGCTGGGACTGGAAAGTTGCGCAGCTTGCTGCCGCCCGGAGCCCAGATAGTAGAGGTGGCCGCTCGCACCGGCACCATAGAGGAGATGACGGCCGCCTTCCGTCTCAACTTGTTGGCCCTCAGCCTGCTGGCGCTGGTGGTCGGCCTGTTCCTGATCTACAATACCATGACCTTCTCCGTAGTCCAGCGCCGCCCCCTCTTTGGCACGCTGCGCAGCTTGGGCGTCACGCGTCGTGAGGTCTTTGCCCTGGTGCTCAGCGAGGCACTTGTCGTCGGAGTGCTGGGCGCAGTGCTGGGCATGGGCCTGGGCATCCTCATGGGCAGGGGTGCAGTGCAGGCCGTGACCCAGACCATCA
>JASFLR010000487.1:0-3655 GCA_050117995.1 Anaerolineae bacterium | reverse complement strand
TAGCCCTAGTCGGGGCAGCTCCCTAGATTTCGCCAGTTCAGCACTGTGTCATTGAGATCCATCGTGCCATCGGTCCCGTACCAGATCGTGGCTGTTCGGTTATCGATCTCTTCGCAGGCAGCGCCCTTTTCCACGTAGGTCCAACTGCCCAGCGTGTACTTGTACTCGATCTGGTCACCCTCGTACATGGTGAGCGTGACCGAGGCAGATAGCCCATCCCGCGTCATCAAGGTCCCAGCCTGATCCCAGCCGTTAAAGCTGCCCCCCATGTAGACGTCCCATCCGTCAGGCGTGGTGTCGGGCAGGGTAGTGTTAAAGGTCACCTGCACGGGGCGCGCCTGGGCAGTGGCTGCCAGCTCGTCTGAATACGCCGATTTGTTGAAGGAGGTGTCAACGGCCAGCACCACGTAGTAGTAGGTTGTGTCGACGGCCACATCCATGTCGCTGTAGGCTGTCGCCGGGGCCAGTACATTGGCACTCTTGGCGTATGGCCCGCCGGCAGCGTCACTCCGGTACACCTCGTAGCGGTAGACGTCGGCATCGGGCACGGGATCCCAGGCCAGGCTGATGAAGCTTGGCGAAGCCTCGGTCACATGCAGGTTGATCGGCACCGCGGGTGGCGTCGTGTCGCTCGAAGGCACAACCGTCAGGTCGCCCGCCTGCGCCGGATCATAGCCGTTGCCGGTACCATCCAGGTCAGCATAGAGCCAGAACAGCCCGCCAGTGGTGCTATAGCGGTAGGCGTAATCATAGGCGCCCACCGCCTCGGGCCGCAACTGGCCCATAAACTCGTCGTTGTCGCCCGCATCGACGTTAAAGACCGCATCCACCCAGGTCCATTCTGCGTTGCCCTCGGGGTAGGAACCGTCGGGGCCAAAGCCCACCTGGGCAATGAGGCCATCGGTGGCGCCGGGCAGGGTTGTGTGCCCGTCGATCCACACCTGGCCGTAGATATTGTCTGTTGCCTCCAGGGCACTGATGGTGTGCAGAATGGCGTACGGCCACTGCAGGTTGGCCCAGCCGATGGTCATATGCGGCAGCGCCGAAACCTCGTATGAGCGGCCACTCTCGTTGCCCCGCGCATCCACGGCGGTGACCACATAGTAGTAGAAGCGGCCGTTGGCGACCGTCTCATCGCGGAAGGCCAGGTCCGCCAGCGGCTCGGCATTCAAACGCTCGTACCCGCCGCCAAATACCGGGCTGCGATAGACATAGTACCCGGCCGCGTCCATCACAGCATACCAGCTCAGGTCGACATAGCCGTCGCCCGCCGCGGCCAGCAGGCCGTCCGGCGCAGCCGGCGGGACGAGGTCCACCCCGCGCGGGGTGATCAGAATCGCGCCCCAGCGCCCCTCAAGACCAACCGTGATCGTCCCGTCAGTCACAGTGTAGGTCCCGCCGCTAAGTGCGTCGGTCAGCTTTGTCCCCTCGGGCACGTAGTCAGTGAGGTCGATGGTCAGTTGGTGAGCATACTGGTTCCGGTTGACGGCCACCACCGCCGCACCGGTGAGGTCCTTGCGCCCGTAGGCGTAGGTACCGTCGTCGTTGTGGGTATACAGCCGGTCAAAGCTGCCGGTGCGCAGGAAGCTGTACTCGTTGCGCAGGCCGGTCAGGGTTTGGTAGTGGGCCAGCATATCGGTGTCCATGCCGTCCCAGGGGAAAGGCCGGCGGTCGTCGGGGTCGGTGTCGCCGGTCAGGCCCGCTTCGTCACCGTAGTAGATGGTCGGCGCGCCGGGCATGGTCATCTGCATGATGGCCAGCAGCTTGAGCTTGGCCTTGCCCTCGTCCAGGTTAGCCGTGTCGAATTCCTTCTCCTCCCGGTTCCGTTCGCCCGGTGTTAGCGCCCACAGGATGCGCTGCGTGTCATGCGTGCCGACCAGGTTCATGGCCGTCTCGTAGGCCGGGGGCGGATAGTCCTCTTTGATCGATTGCAGGATGCTGTTGAACCGGTCGGGGTTCAGGCCGCGCACAAAGCCCTGGTTGGGATCGTTGGTGTCGCCGTTGAGGAAGCCGAGCAGCGCGCGGCGGAAACGGTAGTTCATCGTGGTGTCCAGCTCGTCGCCCAAGATCCAAGGGCTAGCATCATCCCATATCTCGCCGATGATGATCGCATCGGGGTCGACCGATTTGACGCTGGGCCGGAACTCGGCCCAGAAGTCGTGGCTCTTGTCCGGGGCCACATCCAGACGCCAGCCATAAATGCCGTGCTTGATCCACTGACGGGCCACGCTGGTCTCGGCCCCGTAGATAAAGTCGCGCACCGCCGGAATCTCGGTCAGCACCGGCAGGCTGTCAAACCCCCACCAGGAGTTGTAGTTGTCGGGCCACTCGTAGAAGGTGTACCAGTCGTAATAGTCAGAATCCTGGCTCTCGTAGGCGCCAACTGTATTGTAGCGGCTGTACTTGTCAAAGTAGAGGCTGTCGGAGGAGGTGTGGTTAAACACACCATCCAGGATGATGTGGATGCCATACCTGCGCGCCTGGTTGACCAGGCTCTGGAAGGTACCCATGGAGCCAAAGTAAGGATCGATCTGGGTATAGTCGGTGGTGTCGTAGAGGTGGTTGGAGGGCGCCATAAAGATGGGGTTGAAGTAGATGGCCGTGACGCCCAGGTCGGCCAGATATTGCAGCTTGTCCTTGACACCTTGCAGGTCGCCGCCAAAGAAATCGCGGCCCATTGGCCCCTCTTCACAGGACTCGTCCGGGTCGACGTAGGCGCGGCAGTAGCCCTCGGGCAGGTCATCCCAGTCCTTCACCAAGACCGGATTGTCATAGACAGTGGGATCCAGCGGATCGGCATCGTTCTTGTCGTCGCCGTTGTAAAAGCGGTCGGGGAAGAGCTGGTAGACGACCGCGTTCTTCATCCAATCCGGCGTCTCGAAATCGGGCAGGTAGACGTCGATCTGGTAGCTATAGTCGGGCGAGTCCTCGTAGACCATGCCCCAGGCACCGTCAAAGAGGTCATCGTCCTCGTAATAGTCCTCGTCTGTGCCGTCGCGCACGATGAAGCGATAATAGAGCACCGTCTGCGCGTCCTGGGCAGGGATGGTAGCCTGCCAATAGTCATAGCCGTACGGTTCGTCGTCGGTAGTGGCGACCCTCGTCATGGGATAGAGGGTCTGCGCGTTGGCCGCAGTGCTCCACACGCGGGCCGTGACGTCAGTCACGTCGTTGTGATAGGTGCGCAAGCGCAGGGTAACCGGGGTGCCGGTAGTAACGGCGCCGCCAGGGACACGGTACAGATCGTCGCGCGAGTTGTGGCCCAGACCATCCCACCAGATGTTGTCGTCGGGAGCGGGCACAGGGGGCACTTCCTCCACTTCCACCTGGATCCGTCCGTCAAGGGCATCTACGGTAAAGGTGACGTTCTGATCGGACTGCGTCGTCTCAAAGGATGCTGTGTCTGCGTTCGCGCTGCGACCATCGGCGCCAATGGCATCCCAGGAACCGGTCTTGACCGCCTTGTACTGGTAGCTCCCCGGAGAGGCGATGGACATGCTGAATTCGTACACGCCGTAACCCAGTGCCCCCATTGCCGTCGCCGGATTGGCATTGTCCCAGCCCTGCCAGTCACCCACCGCCGTCCAGGCACCCGGCTCGGTGCTGACACCGATGATATTCGTCTCCGGCAGCCAGCCGTCGGCGTAGGTGTTGG
>JASFLR010000486.1:0-3666 GCA_050117995.1 Anaerolineae bacterium | reverse complement strand
ATGTCGTCCAGCCATGCCACAAAGGCAGCATGCTGTAGTTCGTCGGGCGCTTCAAAGAGCGGGACAGTATGATTGAAGTAGGCAGCCAATCCCACGAACAGGATCACAATAACAATAAAGCCTGCCGTGCGGTTTGCGCGGGAAAGAGCGGTATCTGACACCGAATCCTCACCTGAGATCACGATACTCATCACCAGGTAGATGGCGAGCAGCTATCAGGGGCGGCGCGTTCCCGCCCGGGTGATTATAGCATCAAAGCGAGGGATTGTCGAATCAGTGGCCAGAACTCCGGCACTAAGCACTATCCTTGAAGGCAGCGATGCCAACTTTCCTGGACTAGTCGGCGAGCAGTTCAAAGCTCGGGGCTATTGACAGAAGCGACAACGGAAACGGAGCAACTGGTAGAAGCCAGTATCCGGCAATGCTTGGTGGGCGTCAGTCGCTCAGTCTATTCGTTCTTCAGGTGTACGGGACGACTCTAGGCGCCTCCCGTCAGAAGCGAATATTCGAAAGCGCCCAAGCCCAATTTTCTGGAGTGCATACTCGAAAGAGGTTACGAGCACACCCACGCCATAGACAATACTCCTACGCAAGTTGATCGAAGAAGCGTCCCCAAAGTACTTGGCCGGACATGAGACCTCTCCGATGGAGTAGCCAAAGTAGACAGCTTGTGCGAGGATTTGGTTATCGAACACGAAATCGTTGGAGTTTTCCTCCAGTGGTAACCCCAGAAGCACGTCTCTTGAGAATGCGCGGTATCCTGTGTGAAACTCAGAGAGCTTGGTACGCATGAGAAGATTCTGGATGAAGGTCAGGAACCGATTGGCTATGTACTTGTAGCGTGGCATATCTCCGCGCAAAGCTCCGCCACAGAGGATGCGCGAACCGAGAACGATATCATACAGCCCTACGGCTACGAGAGACGCCATGGCGACGAGTAGCTTGGGCGTATACTGATAGTCTGGATGCAACATAATAATCACATCTGCCCCGGAGGCCAGTGCTGCAGTGTAGCAGGTTTTCTGGTTGGCCCCATATCCCAGGTTCTCCGCGTGGATGATAGTGCGAATACCCAATTCTCTTGAAAGCTCCGCAGTGCGATCCTGGCTGGCATCATCGACCAGGATGACTTCATCGATGAATTCAAATGGAATCTCTAGGAAGACTGTCTCCAATGTCTTTTCGGCATTGTAGGCTGGCATGACAGTAACGATTCTCTTGCCATGGATCATATACACCTCTCCCAATCCGCTTTGGCCAGGATGCCAGAGTTATAGGCCAGATAGTACGAGTCTTCGCTCAGTTGCGGCACCCTGAGTGTGCTCTTCTGGTTAGCTCGCCTAGGACTGACACATACTAACCGAATCCATGCGTTCTAGCAAACGGGCTCAACTAATTCTTCACTTCATTGCTGGTTGCACTCAGAGTGCGTGTCATTGTCAAACTCCCTCTTGACAAGCTAGCCCAAGTATGGTATTATCCTATATGTGCAAGCTGCATATATATGGGTACAGAAGGGAGCTTGACTATGCCGATGGGGCATCGCCGCTGGCGGGGTGGACGTTCGGACGAGGCCTGCCCGCGACGGATACATCGCTTTCTGGAGCCGTGCCTCCTGTTGCTGTTGCATCGCAACGAGGCCCACGGGTACGAGCTCTTGGATGGACTCGAGCCCTTTGGCTTTGGCCAGAATCCGGTGGATCTGAGTACGGTGTATCGTATGTTGCGGGGCCTGGAGGAGCAAGAGTTCGTCACCTCCCACTGGGATACAGACAGTGGGGGACCAGCTCGCCGGCTCTATCGGATCACCGATGAGGGCGATCGCTACCTGGCCTGGTGGGTCAAGGACCTGCGGGAGACCGATCGTGTGCTGCATCACTTCCTGGAGACTTACAGCTCGCACATGGAGGGTCATCGATAAGGATCAGCTATGGCTCGCTGGCAGGACCGCTCGGTCGGTGGGTTGCCTTGCGTGATAGGAATCGTAGAGGTTGTTGGTTTGGTAGTGAGCGTTGAGAGGAGGTGAAAACTATGCCAAGAGAAGATGGTACGGGACCGAGAGGTATGGGAGCCCGGACGGGCCGGGGATTGGGCCCGTGCAATGGGTATGAGACACCTGGTTCTGCGAATCGTATGCTGGGCCGAGGTCTTGGCCTCGGGGCCAGGCTTCGAGCGTTCAGAGGGCGGTTTTCCGTATTCCCAGGACGGCCGCGCTTGGGCGGACGGGGCGGAGGAAGGGCAGGCCGGGGACGCCGGTGGTAGGATAGCCCTGTGTGTTGTCAGTAGATGGAGTGATTTCAACTTGGAAAGAAGGAGGTGAACAAGATGCCAGCAGGAGATGGAACAGGACCGGCAGGAATGGGTCCAATGACCGGCCGGGGCATGGGCTACTGCGGTGGCTACGATGCACCTGGCTGGGCGTACTCTGGGTTTGGCCGTGGGTTCGGTCGTGGCAGGGGCTACGGTGGACGCATGGGCTACGGCGGGCGCATGGGGCGCGGCGGCGGTGGCTGGGGCTGGAGAAACCAGTTCTATGCTACCGGATTGCCTCGCTGGGCACGCTGGGGAGCCCGTCCTATGGCGGCCTACGGAGGTCCCTATGCGGCCCCATCCCAGGAGGATGAGATCGAGATGCTCAAGGGAGAAGCCGAGTGGCTGAAGGAGCAGCTCGACGCCATTGCCCAGCGGATGGAGGAACTGGGCCAAGAGTAGCCTATCAACCGGGGATGGCGCAGGGGCGGGCCAACATGCTGTCGCGGCGCGTTGTCCGCCCCCGCTCTCCCCATCCACCCGGGGTAGATGGCAGAAGGAGATGAGTAGGAGCCCTCTCAGGGGCAACTACTCATCTTACCAACACATTATACTTGTAGAGGGGAGATTTGGCAAATGAAAATCGCAGTTTCTTCGCAGGGCGACACGCTGGACGCGCCGGCTAGCCCGGTGTTTGGCCGGTGCCCGACCTATCTGTTTGTGGAATCAGAGACGATGGAATTCGAGGCTGTACCCAACCCGGCCATGAGCCAGGGCGGGGGCGCCGGCATTCAGGCTGCCCAGTTCGTGGTGAACCAGGGGGCGAATGCGGTACTCAGCGGAAACCTGGGCCCGAACGCCTATGACGTGCTGCAGGCTGCAGGTGTGCCGGGCTACCTGGTGGCTGGGGGTACTGTGCGCCAGGCCGTCGAGGCCTATAAGGCAGGGCAGCTCCAACCGATGAGCGGGCCCAATGTCCGCGCGCACTCGGGGATGCGAGGCGGGGGACGCGGGATGGGACGAGGCCAGCAGGTGCCTGTCGCTCCTGCCGCTGCCAGGCCTGCTGTTGACAAGCAGAGTGAGCTCGCCAAGCTACGCGAGACGCTCAAGGAGCTGCGCCAGCAATTGGCAACAACGATGGACAAGATCGAAGAACTTGAGAAGGAGGACTAACCGATGCGCATTGCTGTTTCCGCGGACAACAAGAACGGTCTAGACAGCGTGGTCAGCCCCCACTTTGGGCGCTGTCCCCATTTCGTGCTGGTTGATATGGACGATCACAACGTGACAGATGTCCAGGTGGTGGACAATCCCTACTATGGGCACCACCAGCCAGGACAGGTGCCAGCGCTGATCAATAGCATGGGCGCGAATGTCATGCTTACTGGGGGTATGGGAGGCCGGGCCAGCATGTTC
>JASFLR010000485.1:0-3666 GCA_050117995.1 Anaerolineae bacterium | reverse complement strand
GCGCATCGAGGGCAATTGTGAGGCTGTGGAGAGGAAAATGGGGGGAGGAACTGAGCGTCATTTTGAGGCAGACGCTGCGATCATCGTAGAGGCTCTGAGTGACTTCTACGAGGGGTCCACATCCGGCGAGGGCCCAGTCATCCACCAACTTCCGCTGAGCAAACTGGCAGCCGACATGGAGCTGTCAGCGCTCATCCAGTATGGAGGGCTGACGGGAGAGAAGCTGTCCCGGTTCATAGACAGGTATCTTTCAGGGCTCACGCGCATCTACCATCCTGCCAACGTCGCGCACCAGCAGGCAGTGCCGCATTATATGGCAGCCCTTGCGGGTCTGGTAGACAACTTTGTCAGCAGTGACGGGTCGATCTACGAGCTGGGCCCGGCTTCGGTGACCATCGAGTACTTTATCATCAACTGGTTGTTGGAGAAGGTAGGATGGACGCCTGGTCCGCTGAATCCCCATCAGGCAAACAGGGGCGTGCACGGCGGCGGCATCCTGACCCATGGCGGGTCGCTGGCCAATCTGACGGCGCTAATTGCTGCACGGACCCACCTTGCGCCTGATGTCTGGCAGCACGGGAACCCGGGCGACCTGGCATTGCTGGCGCCGGCCGAGACCCATTACTCCATCGCACGGGCGGCTGGCATTATGGGCATGGGGCACCGCGCAGTCTATCCGCTGGAGGTCGACGAGTGGGGCGTCGTCCTGCCAGTCCAGCTGCCGGATGCATTGGCGCGGGCCGAGGCTGATGGCAAACGGGTCGTAGCGCTGGTCGCCAACGCGGGCACAACTGCTGCCGGACTGTACGATCCACTGCACGAGATCGGGACGTTCTGTCGCGAGCATGGCCTGTGGTTCCACGTCGATGCCGCTCATGGGGGGCCTGCCCTCCTGACAGAAAAGTACGGGCACCTCATGCGAGGCGCCGAACTGGCCGACTCGCTGACCATGAATATGCACAAGTTGGGACGAGTTACCGCATTTTGCACGGTGCTGTTGGTACGAAATGCCCGGACGCTCGACGGAGCGTTCACCCAGGAAGCGAGCTACCTCTTCCACGAGAAGGAGCAGCCCGGCTACGACTTTCTCCACCGGACGATCGAATGCACCAAGCCGGTCCTGGGACTAAAGCTCTTCATGGTTCTGGCAGCCCTGGGGGAAACGGGATTGGCCGGCTATATCGAGCGGCAATTCGACCTTACAACCGAGGCGTACAACTATCTCCAGGGCCTGCCCGACTTTTACTGTCCGGTGGAGCCGCAGTCGAATATCCTCTGTTTCCAGGCCAAAGACGCCGCAGACGCACCTTTGGCGCTGAGGGACAGGTTGCTTGCGCGGGGCAACTACTATCTTTCCAGCGCGGTGCTGAACGGACAGCGCTACCTACGGTTGACGCTGAGCAATCCTGCGACGACAATGGACCAAATCAAGGGGCTGGTACGCGAGATACGGGAGGTAGCCAAAGAAATTTCTGCCCTGGATTGCCGGGACAGCAGAGATGTGGTAGGATAGTAGGGTCGCAGACACCCGCTTGCCGGCTGGAGTCAACAGCAGGCTTGAGGTGTCGAGTATAGCCATCGACGCCACGGCTATCGACCTGACTCAAGACGCCTACGGGTTCACAGGGAATACTCGAGCATGGCAGACACCGCTATCGAGAACAAGACCAAGGCCGAAGCCGAGTCTCGGCCCTACGCGTCCAGTTGGCTTGACCGGTTCAACGCATCGTTGAATCGACTGCCTGGTCCCAGCTGGCTCTACTACCTGGGCATTGGGTCGGTACTCGTACTGCTCCAAATCACGGTTCTCTGGACAGAAGGAGCCTACTCTGTCGAGGGCTTTCTAGCAAACCACGCATTCATCGCGGGTCTGATCCCGTTCCTGTTGGCGCTGTCCCTATTCCTCGACAACAAGGCGGTGGCAGCTTTCGCGGCCTTGCGGCCCATTTTGAAAGCCAGAGAAGAGAAATGCCAGCGCCTGGAGTACCAGCTCACCACGCTGCCTGCACGCCCGACGCTACTAGTGAGCCTGTCCGGCGTCGCATCGATCGTCTTCCTGAACATCGTGATGAATGGCTTCAGCGACTTTGGCGGACTGGGCGATTTTCCGATTTCCAGGACCTTGGTCTATCTGACATACATCGGCACCTGGTGGGTGCTTGCTGCCTTCCTGTACCACACCGTTCATCAATTGAGGACCATCGACCTGATCTATACCCACCACTCGCGGGTCAACCTGTTCAAGATGAGACCGCTCTACGGGCTCTCCGGCGTCACAGCGCTTACCGGCGTGAGCTTGACGGCCATCACCTACGGCTGGATGCTCATCAACCCGGAGCTGTGGGGCAACCCGATCTCCATGGCTATTGTGCTTCCCATCACGGTTCTAGCTTTTACAACCTTTGCCTGGCCGCTTCTTGGCATCCACCGGCTCTTGGAAGAAGAGAAAGCCCGGGTCCTGGACCAGTGCTCTCTACGCATGGAGGCTGCAATCGCCGTGCTGCACCAACGTGTGGACGGCGGAAAGCTTGAAGGGATGGATGACCTGAACAAGACAATTGCCAGCTTGGAGATCGAGCAAGACCTACTTGAGGGAATTCCGACTTGGCCCTGGCGGCCGGACACGGTGCGCCTGCTCATCACTGCGCTGGCCCTGCCGCTTGGATTGTGGCTCATCCAATACGTATTGCAGCTCGTGATCGGTCCGTGACACGAATCTCAGGCATCCTGCAGGTGAGAAACCCAAGAGATAGAAGAACCCTACACAGAAGACACAAGGAGGTAGAAAGAAATGTCAGGCACTACTCTGCGCGCATTGGTCGCTGCTGTTCTGTTCATTCACGGGATAGGACACGCTACGGGAATCATCCCTGCGCTACAGCTGTTTGAGGTCAAGAACTGGAATAGTCGCTCCTGGTTGTTGACCCCCATACTAGGAGAGACTGTCAGCCGCATCCTCAGCATCATCCTGTTCCTGATCGCACTGATTGGCTTTATCGGGTCGACCCTTGCCCTGCTCGACTGGGTGATTCCCCATGACTGGTGGCGGATGCTGGCTCTCGTATCGTCCGTGATCTCTATCGTCACTATCGTGCTCTTCTGGAATGCCTTTGTAACCTTCTTCCCCAACAAGGTAGGTGCCTTCGGTGTGGACATTGCCGTGCTGGTGTGCTTGCTGATATTGAACTGGCCGACCGAGGCAGCCCTGGGCTATTGAACCTAGTCGAACCCATCCACAGAGCTGGTGGAAAGCCCAGAGCAGAACCGCTGGTTTCCTGGGGAAGACGCAAGGCTGTGGGGGCAGTTGTGCGTGCCGACTCGGGAACCTCCGCATAAGACAAGCGAGATGACTGACACGGACACCTACATAAAGCGGCTGGAGGTAGCCAATCCCCTGCGGGAGCCGCTGCTGCGCACAGTGGTTCAAACCTTGGGGTTGCCCGCGGGGAGCCGAGGATTGGATGTCGGTTGTGGGATCGGTCTGCAGGCCCTGTTGCTGGCAGAGGCAGTGGGATCTGACGGACACGTCACCGGCCTCGGCCTGTCGCCACCGCTTCTCCACTACGCGGAGAAAATAGTGAGACATGCAGATCTATCAGGCCGGATATCCTTTCAAGAGGGAGATTTGAATCGCCTCCCATTCCAAGACGATACGTTCGATTGGAT
>JASFLR010000484.1:0-3666 GCA_050117995.1 Anaerolineae bacterium | reverse complement strand
ATGCGGTCCACACTCACCCACTGCCGCGACACAAGGTCCCAGTAGCCATAGTGAGCCGGATTCCCGAAAAAGTCAGGCAGGAGGAAGGTGAGCGCCTGGCGGGTCGGATATGCCCATCCGATCACATCCGAGTAGGTGACCGAGCCCTCGCGGAAATTGCGGGTCACCAATTCGAACAGGGGGATCAACTGCACAGAGCCAAGCCCTAGGCCGATACCGGCCATCAGGGCCATCCACAGTCCTAGTCGCAGGGCCGGTCTCCAGGCACCTACCCGCCGCCACAGCATGACCAAGCGGACGAGCGCATAGAGGGCCATGACCATCAGGGTGTAGACCAGGATCTCTGGGTGGCCCGCCAGGATATGCACTCCCAGCGCTATCGCGCCGAGAACCACGTAGATGATGGGCACAAAGGGGCCGGTGCCCTTTTCCTCCTGCTTGCGGACCATGACTTCGATGATGGCCAACAAGAGCGGCAGCCAGGCAGCAGCAGCGATGATCATCGTGAACACGACGCTGACCAGGAAAAAGGCGCTGAGCTGGTAGACTATGCCGGCGATCAGTGCGGGGAAGGGGCCCATGCGCAGGGTCCGCCCAAAGAGGTACATGAACACACCGGCCAACCATAGCTGCAACACGGTGAACAGCCCATAAGCCCGGGTCAGGGGCAGCACGTAAAAGATGGCGCTCAGAGGGTAGAGGGCCGAGTGCTGGCCTGCTGCCAGAAACGGCGCTCCAGCGAACAGGTCCGGATTCCACAGGGGCACCTCGCGGTTCTCGATCGACTGGACGATGAATTGCTTCCAGACCAGGTTCTCGAGTACGAGGTCGCTGAGAAGCTCGTTTTGCGGTGGCAGGGGGACGCCTTGCTCCCCGGCAAAGGAGTGGTACGGCTCCCACTGGTAGAGGTTATCGGCCGGCAGAAGGGTCTTGGAACCGACGGTTACTGGCCAGAAGAGAAGGAGTGGCAGGATGAACAGGAACAGCAGGGCTCCCAGGTCCGGGAGCCAGCGTCTCGATCGCACCTGGCTATCCTTTCAGCTCCCGGCAGGGCGGCTGCCAGCCGCGCCCTCGATGCGCCTGGCGTTGCGGTGCCTCCAGCGGAGTTGCCATGTGCGCAGGGCGGCCTCGATCTTGACGCGCACGGTCATCTTGCTGCGCCCGATGCGGCGGTCCTCAAAGTAGATGGGGATCTCAAGATAGCGGTACCCCAGCTTCTCGGTTAGATAGGCCATCTCTACCTGAAAGACGTAGCCGTTGGAGCGCACCCGATCCAGACCAATGCCCTTTAGCGTCTCTCGACGCCAGCACTTGAATCCTGCGGTGGCATCCTTTACCGTGACACCCAATATGAGGCGGGCGTAGAGATTGGCCCACCAGCTCAGGAAGGCACGCCACCAGCTCCACCGATCGTCGGTGCCTCCACCGCTTACGTAGCGGGAGCCGATTACCACGTCATAGTCCTCCGTGGCGGCGGCGAGTTGCTCAATATAGCCGGGCGAATGGGAGAAATCGGCGTCCATCTGGACGAGAAGCCGGGCACCTTGATCGAGGGCGTACTGAAAGCCACGGATATAGGCTGTGCCCAGCCCCCGCACGCCAGTCCGATGGATAACGTGCACCGTCTCCGGGTATCGCTCGACCAGCTTGTCAGCGATTGCGCCGGTGCCGTCAGGCGAGTCGTCGTCCACGATCAAGACCTCGAGGCCCGGAAGACCAAGAGCCAGGAGCTCGCCGACGATCGTAGCCAGGTTGTCGGCCTCATTGTAGGTGGGTAGTACCACCATGATATCAGGTTCACCCATTCTAAGCCTGCTCTTCGTTATGGTTCCCGTCAAGTGGGTTGAAACTAGCTGATTATACTATGACCGATTCCAAAGGTCAATAACCTATCCAGAGCGGGCTGCGCCTGCTGCAAGGTCCAGCATCAGGTCACCACCGGCGCTCAAAGTCTCGTCTCGGGGACCTTGTGCGTTCCCGGCACTGCCTGTCGCCCCGTGACGGTTCCGAGCCTGGCCGCCCAGTGTCCTTCAGGCAACTTGGTCACGCCCCTGCAGTACGGGGCCGGACCCCGGGCTCGCAGATGCACGCTCCGGAGATCAAGTGCTGCGATCTAGCCTTGGGCGATGATCCGATTGCGCACGTGGGAGAGCTCCAGTTGAGCGATCCCCCTGCGGCGATAGTCAAGAGATGCGGCTCCAGCGATCTGGCCTCTAGGTCGGCTTCGTGAGCCTGCACGGCGAACGACGCGTGTCTCACTCCCAGGTGTCGCTAGAATAACGGCGAAATTGGCTAATTAGTGGATGGTTCCCAAGTCTGTCTGCCAGGTTGGATGGTGCCAACTCTGGCCCAGGCGGGTTGCAAAAAATGGGGAATTCCGCTATAATGGGGTCATACGACAGTCGGCCTATGCTTTGGGAACGACAATGCCGGGCACGGCACTCTAGTCCTGCATCCACGAGCGCGCTCATGGCGCATTGTGCCCCTGTGACTCATAAGACATGGTTCTCAGAATTCTTTTCGTTGAAAAAGATGTAACTACTGCCGATTTGCTTCTCCCCAGCTTGGAGCGCAAAGGCTACCAGGTGTCTGTGGCTCGGACCCAGCGCCAGGCAATGAGCCGCATTCGCGCCGGGCGACCAGACCTGCTCGTAGTAGATGTTGCCTCTTTTGGCACGGGGGGATACAAGGTGAGCGATGCAGTCCGTGCCAAGCTAGATGGCGTGCCTACCATCTTGCTGGTGGAGGTGGGACATGCAGGTCTCGCCGATACGGTTGCTGCATTTATGACCCCGCCCTTTACCTCACGCAAGCTGCTATATCGCGTGCGCAAGCTCTCGGAAGCGCTCACCAGCCGTGAGATCCGCTTTGGCTCGCTGGTGTTCGATCCTGATACGCGCACTCTGCACAGGGGCGACGAGACCTGGCACCTCCGTCCCAAGGAAGCTGCGTTGCTGCACTACTTTATCAAGAATGAAGGCAGGGTGCTGGGCCGTAACCAACTCATCAGAGATGTATGGGAGACCGATTATATCGGTGACACGCGGACCCTCAGCGTGCATGTGTGCTGGCTACGAAAAAAGATAGAGAATGACGCCAACTCCCCGATCCTGCTCCGCACCGTGCGCGGAGTGGGCTATCGTTTCGAGGTGCCTGACGAGTAGCGCACCTACCAGGTGGAGGGTAACCAAAACGGGACAGCCCATCGGCTGCCCCGTACTTCGATCTTGTCGCGTGCGCTAGTCCTTGGTTCGCAGATGGGGAAAGAGGATGACCTCTCGCAGGGATTCTTTGCCGGTAAGCAACATGGTCAGGCGGTCAATGCCCATGCCAAAACCACCTGTTGGCGGCATACCATAGCTCAAAGCAGTGACATAGTCCTCGTCCAGGGGATGCGCCTCCTCGTCCCCGGCTTCCAGTGCCTGGCTGGAGGCAAGGAATCGCTCGCGCTGGTCGATGGGGTCGTTGATCTCGCTGAAGGCGTTGCCCATCTCGAGTCCGCCGATAAAGAACTCAAAGCGCTCCACAACGTTAGGCTCATCCGGCTTTTTCTTGGCAAGAGGCGAAACCTCCAGCGGGTAGTCGTACAGGAAAGTGGGCTGGATTAGCTTCTCCTCCACATAGTTGATCAGCGTAGGATCGATCAACTTGCCCCAGTTGCTCTTG
>JASFLR010000483.1:0-3672 GCA_050117995.1 Anaerolineae bacterium | reverse complement strand
CAAACTCCTCCAACGTCCGGGGCCGCATCCGCGCAGCCAGCGGCGCCTCTCGCTCGATCTGTTCCTTGCGGGCGTGATCAAAAAGGTCCATGTTCGCATTGTACTAAAAGAGGCGAAAAACACAAGTCAACAGGAGGTAGATCGAGCGCACACTCTCAAAGACCTACATCTGGCCTCAAAGCCCCGAACATATCGACTACGACAGCAATCCACTTCCACACGATCGATTCCTGGCATGAAAAACGGTCCCCACCCCGGCAATTGCCAGGGTGAGGACCAGGGGGCTCAAAATCGTGAAGATCAGCGAACTGTCAGCTAGAAGATGAGTGATTCCTAGTACGCGTTGCCCGGCATTGGTGAGGGGCGCCCGCGCCCCGGCAGGGCCCTCGCCGCCCGCATCTTGGCTGCCACCGGCCCGTTCATCTCCGCCGCTCCCGCCACATCGACGTCCTCCAGCCAGTAGTAGTAGGTGGCGCCCGCGACCGCAGACTCGTCCAGGAACGAGTAGGCCGCGCCCACGGTGCTGCCAGGATCCTTGCTGGGGATCAGCGACGGGTTGATCTTGTTCATCTCGCCCACTTGCGAATCGGCGCGGTAGATGTTAAAGCCCAGGTTATCCAGCTCGGTCGCCGTCTCCCAGTTCAGCAGCACGCCGGCATCCTGCGCGACCGCGTCGAACGCCGCCAGCTCCACCGCCGTGATCTGGTTCAACTTAAAGTTCACCGTCTTGTCGCCGCCGACAGTGGATATGCGCGCCTGAATCGGGCCTTTCCACACACCCTCTAGGGTCTGCTGAGTCTCCGTGGGCGTCCGCGCTTCGGCAAAGAAGCAGAGCATATCCGGATGTCCTGTCCCGTCTACTGGGAATAGCGGATCAACCACGCCATTGGCGTCCAGGTCGAGGTTCACCTGTATCGTGGTCACAATCTCATTCAGGCAATTGCCGGTAGTGCAGCCAGTCACCACATCCTTGTCGTTGATTTCGTCCACATAGCAGTAAGTACCAGTCGAACTGCACTCAGCATAGACCACAGGCCGGTCATATGGAGATGGCGGAGCCACCAGGTCACCCCCGTCCCAGTTTGTATCCTGATTGCGATCGCAACTGATCAAACTCCACTTCCGCGTCTCCTGAAAGCCCGCCGCGCCGTCCAGGTCCGTGTGATAGAGACCGTAGTACATATCTCCCGCCCAACGCGTGCTTCCAGCAGCAGTAGGCCACAGATCGGTGTCAAAGTTGAGTTCGTGCAGGAAGGGGACCCACGTGCCGTCCCAGGGGACGACCACGTTGCTGTTTTGGAACAAGTCCTGAGCAGAGTCCCAGGCGTATACCACTGCGGTAGCCTTCAGATCCGCCTGCACGGCGATGGGGGCCACCAGCAGGCCAACCAGGACCAGGGAAAGGATCACCCGCATCGAGATTCCCAAGAGCTTCCGCCGGTCTATCTTTGTGTCGTACTCCATTGCTGCCTCCTTCGGCTGATTTCTGGTGCGAGCTCCCCCCGGGAACGCCCGCGCTCTCCGATACCAGAGCTCAAGGGCTTTGGTACTATATCCGCTCGAAAGGTCGATCTATAGATTAGCATGCAGAAGTCGAGGTTGCCGCAAAGCAATAGTAGGTCTCGAAAGAAGCACAGATCGCCCGTCCGAATGTGCTCACTAAGTATACCGCAAAACTGCAAAAAAGGCAACTGTCTAGCCGCAGATTTTCGATCAATTCATACAGACCCGGACCCC
The DNA here is from genome assembly GCA_050117995.1 of Anaerolineae bacterium. GTDB lineage: Bacteria > Chloroflexota > Anaerolineae > JAAYZQ01 > JAAYZQ01 > JBFFCR01. The sequence goes on along the minus strand of JASFLR010000483.1, from coordinate 1,935 downwards.
ATTCAGACACAGTCCATGCTGAAAAGGTCCCGAGCCCATTCGTCGATCTGTACTTGTCAATCCAGCCGGTGGCTGCCGCTGGCCAGAATCGTCCAGCCCTTATCCACCCCGGAACACTCTAGGCTCCGCAGGGCGCCAGCATCCAGACGGGACATCCACAGGGCTGCCGTCACTCCCACTGGCCCGGCATGGGCGCCGGTCGGGGCCGGGACGGCAAGCATCTGGCACGAGGCATCTGGACCGACACCGGGCCGTTCATCGTACCTGAGCCCCCCACATCGATATCCTCCAGCCAGTATTCGTAAACCATACCCGGCTGTGCCGAGCGATCCGCAAACTGGTACCTGCTGCCCACCGTGCCCCCCGGGTCCTGGCTGGGGATCAGCCACTCGTTTAGCCGGATCTGTTCGCCGCTGCCAGCGTTGGCCCGGTACACGTTAAAGCCCACATTGTCCAGCTCGGTCGCCGTCTCCCAACGGACCATCACGCTGCCGTCCTCCGGGTCAACACTGAAGGAAGCCAGCTCCACCGCTGTCGGGTCGGGATACAGCATCAGGGTCTTGGCCCCATCGGCATCCATGATTCGGACTGGCAGCGGAAAAGCCCAGATATCCTCCCCCGCCTCATAGTCCGGCGTCAGCACCTCCGAGTACACGCACAGGGCCACCGCATCTGTGAAGCGAGGGTCATCCACGACTCCGTCGCAGTCGGTATCGATGCTGATGACCAACATCGTGGACAGCTCTTTGAGGCAGTGCTCTTCGGTTGCGACTGGGCAGGCATCCTCCTTGTCCTGATAGTAAACCGGGTCGGACGTAAGATCCGTCAGGATATTGCAGTTGGCGCCACCTGGCGAGCAGTCCGCCAGCTTTAGCCCTGGATGCAGATCAAAGTCCAGAAACGGTCCAACCAGCAAGTCGTCGCGGTCCCAAATGCCGTCTCCATTTAGGTCGCAATCAATCAGTGTCCAGTTTCGGCTCTCCTGGAACCCCCGAGCGCCCTCGGGCTCGTTGTCCAGATAAGGCAAGCCATACTCGATCCAACCGGCATGGCGGGTGGTCTTGGTGGGATCAGCACAGACCTGGGGCTCATCAGACTCCGGCGGTCGATCGAGTTGGTCAAAATAGATCTCCTGTAACAGCGGTATCCACGATCCATCCCACTCGATCGTGGCATGCCCCCATTCGAACGCATCCGCTGTTACATCCCACGAATACGCCAGGGATGTGGCCTTCAACTCCGCCTGCACCGCAATGGGCGCCACCAGCAGGCAGACCAGTAGTAGCGCGAGAGCCCCGCGCACAGCAAGCACACGCAGCCCTTCCGGCTGTCTTTTGCGACTGTTCCTCCTCACTTCTGCCCCCTTTCAGGTCATGCAGTAGACTTCCTATCTGTACCTAGATCATGTGTGGTAGCATAGGGCATATATGCTCAAGAACCGCCCCTGAGGATCGCCTTTTCCTGGTAAGACAGCGTTATTCAGTTGTTCCGCCACAGCCTTGTGAACGAGAAAACCCTGAGATAGCCAGGTATTACTGCTACAAGTTCACTCTATACACCGCTCGAGTACTACAAAAAGAAACGGGGCATGCGAGAGGTCCAGAGGTTCTCAGCAATGACCCTCGCACCGTTCTGGCACGCATGAACCGCGGCGCAACACACGACCAGGCGTGCTACGAGCGCAGATGAACCGCTCAGACCGGTATCTTCGCAGGCATTTCTGTAGATGCCCCGTCAAACGCTTGGCACAGCACGACCACCTGCCAGATCCTGTGTCGGCAGCTGTAGAGCAGCCTCGCCGGATTGCATGCCCGGCCCTCGCCGCAACAGCACGCGCACCCTCGCATCAAGCTCGCACACACTGGGCGGCTTAACGACAAAAAAATCAGCCCCCTGATCCAGGCTCTGGATCTTGGCTTCTGGCGTGTCGTCAAC